>NZ_JUEI01000107.1:0-34146 GCF_000802655.2 Paenibacillus sp. IHB B 3415
GGGGGCGGGCGGGGCTGTAGCGAGCTGCGGCAGCGTGCCGCGCAGCTCGGTGAGCACGCCCTGCAGCTTCGCGAGCAGGGCAGTCCCCGATGCAGTGCTCTGCGGCTGCGGAGCACTGCTTACCGGCGCGGCAGCACCCGCACCTTCCCGCGCTCCTGCGGCTTCGTTCCGGCCAGCCGCAGCAGCTCCCGAGCCTTCCCGCACTCCTGCGGCCTCGTTCCGGCCAGCCGCAGCAGCTCCCGAGCCTGCCGGGTCAGTGCTGCCGCTTCCTTTGGCCGCTCCTGCTCCCGCAGGCGCGGCACCAGCAGGCTCTGCATCTCCTGCGGACACAACCTTATTGGCAGACGCCGCCTCGGACAACGGCAGTTTCTGCGCCAGGCCTCCAGGCACTTCACCCTCTGCTGCAGCATCTGCACTCAAAGCTGCTGCAGCATGTCCAGCACTTCCTATTGCTTGCGTATTGCCAGCACTGCCGCTACCATTATTACTCCCAGTGTTACTTACCAGCCCTGATCCAGACTGGGTCTCTACAGAACCGGCATTCCCCGAAGGAGCATTATTACCTGTTGCGCCAGCTCTCACTGCCGGAAGGTCAGCATCTGCATGGGTTCCCGGCAGCACACCAGCCGTTACCGTATTCCCGTTCACAGGAGCTGTCATGCCGCCTGTGAGCACTCCTGCCGCAGGTTTATTCCCTCCTGCCGCTTCTGCACCCTTACCAGCATCACCCTGCTGCGCCCACACGTTCAGCTCCGATTCCAGCGTTGCCAGCAGCTGATGCAGCTTCGGCCCGAATACCGCCTGCTGCAGCCCCTTCACCGTCTCAGCTGTAACCGGCAATCCGCGCTTCACGGAGATGACGGCCGCTTCCAGCCATTCCGAGGCTGGCACACCAGGCGGCTTGGCATTCATAACCGCATCCAGCTTCGCCGCCGTCTCTTTGGTCAATGCCAACCCGCCGGACTGTATCGCCTGAACAATCTCCCGCCCTGCCTTCGAATTCGTAAGGTCAAGCGATTCAATAACTTCGCCCATACTCTGCGGTGAGGCAAGGGCCGCTTCACCAAGAGAGACGGGCTTCAGCACCGGCAATCCGTTCTCACCGGGTGTACCCACTTGCAGGTTCAGTGTCTGTCCAGGCGTAAGTGGTGTTTCCAGTTCAGCACGGACAGGCGTCCCCTGAATCTGCACCACGGCTTCCTTGCCTGAATCAGACACGCTGAGTACAACGCCGCGAACAACCTGACCTTCCTTGAGCTCTACAGATTTAGGCTCTCCCGCCTTGCTGTCCCCGAGCAAGCCGCGAATGAGTGATCCGATATTCATGTTGTCCGCCTCCTGTCTCTTCTATTTAATATCGGAATTATCTGTCCTTTTGATAACTGCATATATCCTTAGAACAATGTCTGCTGCTCGGCAAGAATATTACCGATGAAGCTACGCCGGTGCATAGGCGTTACACCGAGCGTCTTGATCTGTTCGCGGTGCAGCTTGGTCGCGTATCCTTTATGTAATTTGATCCCGTAATCCGGGTATAATTCCTCCCACAAGCCTTCACAGAGCCGGTCGCGTGTAACCTTAGCTACAATCGAGGCGGCAGCAATCGACTGGCTGCTCGCATCCCCCTTGATGATCGAACGCTGCGGCAAAGGCAAGTCCACTTTCTCTGCATCAATCAGCATATAATCGGGCTGCTGGTTTAATCCTTCAACCGCCTTGCGCATAGCCAGACGCGAAGCCTGCTTAATATTTATTTCATCGATCACCGTCGATTCTACATGCCCTACACTTACCGCCAGCGCCTGATCCATAATAATTTCATACAAGGCGTCACGTTTCTTGGCCGTCAGCTTCTTGGAATCATCCACACCCTCAATAATCAGCCCGGCCGGCAAAATTACCGCAGCAGCCACCACATCCCCGAACAAGCAGCCCCGGCCCACTTCATCCACACCGGCAATGTGCTGATAAGACAGCTCCCAGCCTTCTTTTTCATACAACAGCATATCTATTGTGCTCACTTCTATCCACCTGCCAATCAGCAATTTATCCGGTTCCTCTACTAGCCAGCTTAACATACGCGGCCATTATGGTCATCCGTCATTATAATGATTTTTTGACTTGAAGCTCAGCCGTCCCTGCGGTGAACATTTGGATTTCCAGCCGCTGCCCGCCACCAGTTTTCTTGATCTAATCCGCTGTTCGCAGTTGAATTCGGTAAACCAAACCGCCCGCTATCGCTCGTACAAGACCAAAGTCCCCTCTGCTTTTTTTCGCTTTCGTTAATTCTTGCTTGCCATTAAATAGTCGGGTTAGCTGCTCCATCTTAACAGTCTCTCGATTAACATTCCTGCACCAAATACAACATTCCCTTCACTATTCCCCCCCAATCCAAAAATGTTGTATAGATTGCAGCATTTCCCCTCCTCCAAGCGACTTAACGGGATTATTGTTGTATTTCATACAACAATCCAGCTGAACACCCAGTTATCCATAGCCCAAAGTTGCATTAAGTACAACATTTCTCCGCACTCACCCGTTCTCATCGCCAACTCCCCGTCCTGCCACGCAAAAAAGAGCCAGTCCACAAATACGGATGGCTCTTCCATTCCACAATTCATTCTTAAGTTAAGGCGTCTCCAGCGTAAAGCGTCCAAGCTTGCCGGCGCGCAGCTCATGCAGGAGTGCGCGTGAAGCCTTCTCCAGATCTACGCGTCCGCCGCTGAGCAGACAGCCCCTTTTACGTCCTACCGCTTCCATCACGGCAACGATTTCGTCCGGGTTCTCCAGATCCTCAGGCAGCTTGTCGATACCGAAACGCTCCTGGAACCGGCTGCCGTAATCCTTCACCAGATATTTTACCGCATAGAACGCGATATCCTCAATGTTCAGGATTTCTTCCTTGATCGCTCCGGTTACCGCCAGCTTATAGCCTACAACCTGGTCCTCGAACTTCGGCCAGAGGATACCTGGGGTATCCAGAAGCTCCAGATTCCCGCCTGTCTTAATCCATTGCTGGCCCTTGGTGACCCCTGGACGGTCTCCGGTAATCGCGATACTTCTGCCCGCCATCCGGTTAATGAGTGTCGATTTGCCTACGTTGGGAATACCGACGATCAATGCGCGCATTGCCCGCGGGTTAATTCCCCTGGAAATCTGCCGGTCAATCTTTTCCTTCAGCAGCAGCTTGACCTGCTCAGGAATCTCCTTAATGCCTGTCCCGGTAGAAGCATCCACAGGATAGGCAACATGGCCCTGTTCCTTGAAGTAAGCAAGCCACTTGCGCGTTGCTTCCGGATCGGCCAGATCCGCTTTATTCAGAATAATCAGCCTTGGCTTATCCCGCAAAATATCGTCAATCATCGGATTGCGGCTGGAAAGCGGCAGACGGGAATCAAGCAGTTCTATTGCAATATCAATCAGCTTCAGCTTATCCTCAATTTGCCGTCTAGCCTTCGTCATATGACCAGGAAACCATTGAATGGCCATTGCCGTCACCTCCTTTGACTTCTGTCAGCTTAATGGTTAATTACTGTAATATCTTTTACCGGCCAGAAAATAAGGTCCGCACGGCCGACAATATCACCCAGCGGCACATAACCGATCATCCGGCTGTCTGTACTGTCTGAGCGGTTGTCCCCCATCACAAACACATGTCCTTCCGGCACTGTGCCATCCGTAAAGTCTTCATTCGGGAAGTTCTTATTGTTGTACAAAGAGTTGTTATTATGCGCATCATCAATTGCGCCCTGGATATACGTTTCATTTACCGGTTCGCCGTTCACAGTTACGACATCCCCTTCAACTTTCACCGTATCGCCCGCTACACCGATGACACGTTTAATGAAGTCTCTGCCTTCAGACGGCACATGGAATACGATGACTTCACCACGCTGAGGTGTACGAATATCATAGAGAATTTCATTAACAATAACCCGTTCGCCAGTATGGAAGTTAGGCTGCATGGAAGGTCCGTCCACGATAAACGGTTTGAACAAAAGCCAGCGTATTAGAATAACCAGAACCAATGCAATCGCAATCGCTTTAATCCATTCCAGGACTTCATTCTTAGGCTTCTGGGGGCTCTGGCTGTTAGATTCTGTAATCTCGCCTTGCCCTGGCTGCAAATCCTGCTGCATAGTTCACCGTCCTCTCCATATGTTGTTATCTCCACTATACAATACAAAAAAACTCCTGCCAAAAACTCCCCCGCGATTACTCCTTCAGGAGGCCTTTTCGGAGAAGCTGTTCCTAAGGCACATATTTCTTAGTTCAAGGTTTTGATTACATAGCAAGAATAAACGAAAGGGGCTTGAATTCAAGCCCCTTTCACTTGCCGCTATTCTAGCGACGGATTTCTTTAATTCTTGCAGCTTTACCGCGCAGTTCACGAAGATAGTACAGCTTCGCACGACGAACTTTACCACGGCGAGCCACTTCGATTTTTTCGAGCTTAGGGGAGTTGATTGGGAATGTTCTTTCCACACCAACACCATAAGAGATTTTACGAACTGTAAAAGTCTCACCGATACCACCGCCGCGACGTTTGATTACAACGCCTTCGAACAACTGGATCCGTTCACGAGTTCCTTCGATAACTTTTACATGCACCTTCAAAGTGTCACCCGGGCGAAAACTCGGGATATCTTTGCGAAGTTGCTCTTGCGTAATTGCTTGTAGGATATTCATTTAGGACTTCCTCCTTCCGTACAGGTGTTCTTGCCTCTTCCGGAGAGCCATTGCTCTCCCTCATTATCCGCAGAGGACCACCGTATTCCACACAACAGAAATAATATTATCACACGGCAGAAATAAAGACAAGTATAAAATTCAAAATAGAAGAATATATATGCTTCGCACTATAAATTCCCCTTCTATTTCCCGCTGAAACGGTACCGTCCTATTAAGGACGGCATAGCGTTTCTACTTGTTTAGAGTGGCAGCATATCCCTTTTCTTCGCTTTGACCTTGCAATCCTTGCAGAGTCCAACCACACTTCCGTTATCCTGGGCATAAAAAACCAGCTTGCCGTTTTTCTTCTTACAGGAAGAGCAAAGCTGATCTGCAGCATTCTGCTTAGCCTTGCGGTGCCCTTCCATAGATATTACGTTGCTGGCTTTAACCGTTCTTGGTGCCTCAGGCTGCTCCCTGTTCATCCGGTTGCGGGAAATTACATAAACAACTGCACCAACCAACAAAATAATGAAGACCGCCGCATATTGCATTTGGCTCATCCGCTCCTCTGACTTCATCAGTCAAAATAGTAAACAGACCTGGTTCCGCCTTACCTTCTGTGCCGGTCTGTTCCAGCTGCCAGGATTGATTATTCCGGTCTTTAGATCTAACGCTAGTTTAACATATTGCATCATCAAAATGTAGTCAACAGGCTTACTGGACTATGGTCCAGTACAGCAACCCGCCGCCAGCCCGTTATCCATATATTTTCCATAATATATAATAATAAATATACATAAGCAAATCACTAACCTTCAGGAGGGTAAATATATTGAAGAAAAATCACAACACCGCAATTATTGCAGCAGTAGCCGTCTTCTCCATCGCTTTACTGGCAGGATGCAAGGAGCTTCCCGGCAAAGAGGCAGCAGATCATCAGCTGGAGCAGCGTCTGTCCGGAAACTTCCAGCAGGAAGCCGCAGAGGCGGTTAAGCAGAGCATCGGCAATGCAACCGTCACGCTAGGAGATGCAGTCCAGACGACAACAGACAGGATTGAACAAAAGATTAATGATGAGGGTATCAGCAGAGAATTCTCCACCTCCCTGCCGGCGGGTTCAGCCTCTGAATTTAAGCTTGATAATGTTCTGGGTGAAATCAGCTTAGTTCCCGCTTCCGGGGACGAGATTGTTGTCAAAGCCACCGTTGTTGTCCATCATCGTTCGTCTAACGACGCTGCCTCCGAAGTACTTGACCACGCTGAAGTATCGATTGAACATAAAAGTGGCGTGCTGACCGTCTCTGCTCACGGAGAGGATAGCCCGAAGAAGAATCTCTGGGACTGGTCACAGAAGGAATACGGGCATTCAGACTTCAGTATTAATTATGTAGTTGAGCTTCCGGATACAGTGAACCATGTTGAGATCAATAATAATGTAGGTTCCACACAGCTCCGCGGTCTGCACGGTACCTTTGATATCGTCAGCAATGTCGGAAGCATCATCCTTCAGGATACTGTTTTTACAGGCAAATCTTCTATTAAGTCTAATACAGGAAGTATCGAGCTTGGTATTTCCGGTATGGATAGCGGCAGCAGTCTTAAAGCTGAAAGCGATATAGGTAAAATATCCGCCGATCTTGCCAATTCAGTGCAATGTACTGTGGAAACTGAGAGTGAGCTGGGGCATATAGCCGGTGCTGCCGGCGGCAAGCAGGATTATAACGGCGGCGGTCCGCTGGTAACGTTAACTACCCAGATTGGAGCAATATCCGTTAACAATTAGACATCCCTTATAGATTGGGATCAAGTATTCTCTGCGGCTCCGGCAGCCGGCACACAAAAAAGTGGGCGTTCCTGTTTTCCAGGAGCCCACTTTTTAATTTGTGCTCTTATCAGATCAGCGCAATAGCCAGCAATGTAAATAGGCTGAGTGTAAGGATTTCGCTGCCATAGCCGAAGTACCCTCCATAATAATTCCCTGCGCCTCCAGGATAGAATGCCGAGGTTTTCATTTTGCCGTTGCCTTTTGTTTTCAGGTACACATTGTTCTGGTCCACATCCACAATAATCCCTTCATGACGTTTGCCGTCAGTGGTCATAATGCGCACCCGCTTATTTTTGCAATGGAGACAATTATAATAAGCTTCCATCTGCTGATTCCTCCTCAATCGTATTTCTGTATCTTATGAGGGGAGGGATAAGCCGGTAACGGCAATCGCCATGAGGCAAATGTCTATAATTATTTTAGCTGTGAATCCAAGAACTTGTGAACATTGTGTATCATTTTTCGAGGAAAAGGGGTATTATTAAGCTAATAATACGAATTGAAGCGCTTACGACTGTGAACAATAATCTACAATTCATAAGGAGGCAGGAATCATGAGCACAGCAGGCAGACGTTTCATTAATGAAGGAGTACTTCGTATCGCCTGGTTCATCATATTCACATCGCTCACCTACACGGTGCGCAATTATACTTGGGCTATTGTACTGCTTATGGTTGTTGCTGTATATTCGCTGGTCACCGGGATCATCATGCTTACCCGCCAGGATAGAGACAGGGGTAGAGCTTAACCAGCGTTATTCGCATAAAAGTTAAAAACACTTCCACAGAGCTTACGGCCCTGACGGAAGTGTTTTTTGGATCGGAGTAACAGGATTCGAACCTAAATTATTTTACTTTCAAGTACATTTTATATTTATTTTTTAAACTATTATTCAAATTTTATGGATTTTTCATATAAGCTATGCTATACTCTTGGCACAAGGAAAGGAGGTGCGTTCACATCAAGCATGACATGCTGAACGTATCCCTTACCCGGACCAACGGCTGAATCACTGGCCCTGGTGGCGCGGGATACGGATCAAAGTAACAAACTAGCGCCTCGGGTAGAAAGACCGTCTACGGACGGTCTTTTTTTATGGGATCAGAATGTAGACGGGTTATTTTGCGTCTATAGACCTGTTCCTCTACACTCCATCACAAAATAAATAACCGCTAAAGCCAGCGTACCTTAGGTCCGTCTGTCTTTAGCGGTTATTTGTGTGTTCTGCTACAGTATCACTGAGCCTATGGAACCTGCTGCCAGGGTCTTGTTCATTCCTTGAGTTAGAGGGTTACGATTTACGATTCTTATAGAAATCAATAATATCGCTTACTGTGCGGAGCGGCTCCGCCTCCTTGTGGACAGTGTCCACGGCTGGCTTGAAGGGTTCATGCGTATTCGTAGTCACTTTCAGTCATTCCTTTCGATAATTAAGCTAGCTGCGTCTAAAGCTGCATGTATGATCGCGGCACCCCTATTCATTACCCTAAAAAAAGGGCATTAACGCACATCCGCTCTTATTTTTGTGTGAATCTTCTGTGTCTGCTAATTTGTTCTATGGATTTGATCAGTCTCCACTTCTCAGCACATAGCAAAAAACGCCTCCCTAACGTAATATACGTTAAAAAGACGCTATCTATGACTCTTCTCCGGGCCCAATTTTCATTTATTTGTTATTCAGGCTTGCCTGCTCCTGCAGCCGCTTCAGTGTCAGCTTGTCTTTCGCAGAAAGCTCTGCTGTCTCCAGTAGGTCCGGTCTGCGCTCAAGTGTGCGCTGCAGCGCCTGCTCGCGCCGCCATACCTCAATGTTGGCATGATGTCCGCTCAGAAGCATATCAGGCACCTTCCAGCCGCGGAATTCCGCAGGACGGGTATAATGCGGATATTCCAGCAGCCCCGTGCTGAAGGAGTCAGTTACTGCAGAGGTCTCGTTACCCAGTGCCCCCGGCTGCAGCCGCACTACCGAGTCAATGACAGTCAGGGCAGGCAATTCACCGCCGGTCAGTACATAGTCGCCAATCGATAGCTCGTCCGTCACCAGATGCTCGCGGATCCGCTCATCATAGCCTTCATAATGGCCGCAGATGAAAATCAGATGCTGCTCCTGCGCCAGCTCCTCGGCGATCTGCTGATTATACGTCCGGCCCTGCGGACACATGAGAATAATCCGCGGCTTCGCCGGCGGGTCTATAGCGGATTCAGCCGCACCTGCTTCAGCGCTGGTCTCGGCCAGCACATGCTCTACCGCCGCAAAGATCGGGTCTGGCTTAAGCACCATCCCCCCGCCTCCGCCATACGGCGTATCATCTACGCTGTTATGCTTGTTTCCTGAGAAATCACGGAAGTTCACGGCATTCAGCGATACGATGCCTTTGTCACGGGCTTTGCCGAGTATGCTTGTGCCGAATACACCTTCACACATCTCCGGAAAGAGTGTCAGCACATCAATCCGGATCATGGAAGCAGCCCTTCCATAATGTGCACCGTGATTTTTTTGGCCTCGATATCCACGTCAAGCACTACATCATTGATGACCGGAATCAGAATATCCTGGCCTTTGGCCGGCTTCACCACCCAGACGTCATTGGCACCAGGCTGCAGAATCTCCGTGATTGTACCCAGCGGCTGGCTGGCGTCTTCATCGGTGTACACTTCACAGCCAACGATTTGGTGGAAATAATATTCATTCTCCGGCAGTTCCACCAGGTCATCGCTTGGCACTTTAAGCATACTGCCCTTATATTTCTCAACCTCATTAATATTGGTATAGCCCTTCAGCTTGGCTATATACATACCTTTGTGTTCTTTCGCGGATTCTACCGTCACCTCGAATTTCGGGCTTCCGTCCGCCGGAATCAGCAGCAGCTTTTTGCCGGGTGCAAATCGCACTTCCGGGAAATCGGTATGCGACAGGATTTTGACCTCTCCGCGGATACCGTGGGTATTCACCAGTCTGCCTACTGTTAACTCTTCCGTCATGTGATCCTCTCCTTTGACAAAGTTTCGAACCTCTATATATTTCAACAAAAAGGAGCCGGGATATACTATCCCTAGCCCCTCATTGTACGCACACTTAAGATAAAATATCTACGGTAACGCGTTTATCGCTCTTGACTGCTGCAGATGTAACTACGGTACGAAGCGCTTTGGCGATCCGCCCCTGCTTGCCGATGACCTTACCGACATCATCAGGATGTACGGAGAGCTCATAGACAATCAGGTGATCCTTCTCCACGGTCCGTACGGTCACATCCTCTGGATGATCCACTAAAGCCTTAGCAATAACACCAACTAATTCTTCCATAGAGGACCCTCGCAATCAGTCATTATTTCTGTTGCTTCAGCTCATGGAACTTCTTCATCACGCCAGCCTTAGAAAGCAGGTTGCGGACGGTATCAGATGCTTGTGCACCTGTTTGAAGCCATTTAAGAGCTTTTTCCTCATCAATCTTAACGATTGCCGGTACTTCAATCGGATTATAATAACCGATTTCCTCGATAAAACGACCGTCACGAGGGGACCGGGAATCGGAAACCACTACACGGTAGAAAGGCGCTTTATGTGCTCCCATTCTTTTCAAACGAATACGTACTGCCACGAAATTCACCTCCTTATAAGAATATCGGAATATTGTTAACCTTTGGGACAAACCTTTATCAAGGATTTTCGATCCCTCCCAAACCCTCCCTTCCAAGGGAGGGCCCCAAGGGCTCTGCCCTCTGGACACCCGGCTAAGTGCAACTAGCGTAGGCGTTCAGACTGGTGGGACAAACCTTTATCAAGGATTTTCGATCCCTCCCAAACCCTCCCTTCCAAGGGAGGGCCCCAAGGGCTCTGCCCTCTGGACACCCGGCTAAGTGCAACTAGCGTAGGCGTTCAGACTGGCGGGACCTGGAGATGTTGGAGCAGGATCGCTTTTCTTCCCTGCGGGATACGCTTGACTGCGGCGTTACCTTGATACAGGGTAGAGATTAAAAGATTGAAAGATTTTAAGATCCAGAGACTAAGATCAAGAGATTAAGATCAAAAGCACTCTCGATCATCTGATGTTGTACTATGTCTGATCTATAAAGATCAAAACCCTTGTACTATATCTGATCTATGGTAAACCTTATAAAGATTAACGGAAAGGGAACTTCATACCGCCCTTGCCGCCAAGGCCTTTAAGCTGCTTCATGGCGTTCTTCTTGCCGCCCTTACCTCCGCCGCCCATCATGCCGGAGAACTGCTTCATCATCTTGCGCATTTCATCGAACTGCTTGATGAGCCGGTTAACCTCGGCGACGTTGGTACCGCTGCCGGCAGCAATACGCTTGCGGCGGTTGTGGTTGATGATCTCAGGCTGGGCTTTCTCGGCCTTGGTCATGGAATGAACAATGGCTTCGACGCGTCCCATCTGCTTATCATCAACCTTCAGATCCTTCATGCCCTTGGCTTTGTTCATGCCAGGCAGCATATCAAGAATCTGATCGATAGGACCAAGCTTCTTGACCTGATCCATCTGCTCCAGGAAATCATCGAACGTAAATTCCGCATTACGCATCTTACGTTCCATTTCCTTCGCTTTCTCGGTATCGATATTGGCCTGAGCCTTCTCGATCAGCGAAAGCATGTCGCCCATGCCGAGTATCCGTGATGCCATACGTTCCGGATGGAACGGCTCCAGCGCATCGATCTTCTCGCCAAGAGTGGCGAACTTGATCGGGCAGCCGGTTACGGCCTTGACAGACAACGCGGCACCACCACGGGTGTCACCATCAAGCTTCGTCAGCACTACGCCGGTAAGCTCCAGCTGTTTGTTGAAGCTGTCAGCCACATTCACGGCATCCTGACCGGTCATGGCATCAACTACAAGCAGCACTTCGTCAGGAGTTACGACGTTATGTATCTGCTTCAGCTCTTCCATCAGCTCTTCATCAATATGCAGGCGGCCTGCAGTATCGATAATGACATAATCGAGGTTATTGTCCTTCGCATGCTGAACACCTTGTCTGGCAATTTCCACCGGACTTGTCTGATCACCCAGCGAGAAGACCGGAACCTTGATTTGCTCTCCCAGCACCTGCAGCTGCTTGATCGCCGCAGGACGGTAGATGTCAGCCGCTACGAGCAGCGGGCGGTGATTGCCCTTCTGCAGCAGCTTCGCCAGCTTGCCCGAAGTGGTTGTCTTACCTGCACCTTGCAGACCTGTCATCATAATGACGGTCGGCGGCTTGTTCGACTTCGCCAGCTTCGCCTGGCTTCCGCCCATCAGCTCAGTCAGTTCCTTGTTAACGATATCGATAATGACCATGCCTGGCGTGAAGCTGTCCATCACTTCCTTGCCGACGGACTTCTCTTTCACCTTGGACACGAAGTCCTTGACGACTTTGAAGTTAACATCGGCTTCCAGAAGGGCCAGCCGCACTTCGCGCATGGCTTCGTTTACGTCTTCTTCGGATACTTTCCCTTTGCCGCGCAGTTTGCTGAACACATTCTGCAATCTTCCGGTTAAACCTTCAAATGCCATATGCGGCTTGCTCCCTTCATGCTACTCTAACCTCTGCAAACGATCCACGATGTCCGTGAACCGCAGTTTATATTGCTCAGGCAGCATCCCATTGTCCGGCAGTCTGCGCAGTTCTTCTAAATATCTGTTGCGGTCTTCATGTTTGGACAGCAGTCCAAGCTTCTCTTCATAATTCTCAAGAACTTGCTCCGCCCGCTTAATATGCTCATACACAGCTTGACGGCTGATTTCAAATTCCGCAGCAATCTCTCCCAGGGAGAAATCATCGTGGAAATAATATTTGAGAAACGTTTGCTGCTTGTCAGTAAGCAGCCGTTCGTAGAAAGCAAATAGCAGGTTGATCCGGTTGGTTTTCTCGAGCCTATTCTCCTGACTCATTAAGGGCACTCCCTTCGTCAAGGAAAAACACTTTACAGCTTCACAACGTCCCTTATGATACCGAAAACAAAGAAAGATGTCAAGCCTTTTTGCTTGTCATCCTTTTCTTTGCCCGAAACCGGCATTTCGGAGGTAAATTCCGGCCTGCTTAGTGAATCGGCAGGATGTATAAGAATACAACGAAGAAGTGAAGAATCGTCCCTGCAAGCACGAACAAATGCCAGATGGCATGATGGTACGGGAAGCCGCGCCACACATAAAAAACTGTGCCAAGCGTGTACAGCAGACCGCCTACCATCAACAGAGTCATGCCGCCGCTGGCCACAACCTCAGACAGAGGGCTCCAGGCGATCACGATCATCCAGCCCATGGCGATGTAGAATATGGTCGACATGAACAGGAACTTTTTGACGAAAAACGCTTTGAAAAAGACGCCGAATACCGCTACTCCCCAGGCGATTCCGAATAAAGTCCAGCCCAGCGGCCCCCGGATCGCCACCAGCATAAAGGGTGTATACGTTCCAGCGATAAATAAATAAATTGAAGAGTGGTCGAGGAATTCAAAGAAGTCCTTCGCCTTGCCGTCCCTGAGACTATGCACCATTGTTGAATTAAAATACAGCAGCAGCATAGTTACCCCATATATGGAGAAACTGACAACATGCCAGGCCGTACCATTCTGGACAGCATATACGACCAGCAGAACCAGCGCAGCAATACTTAATACTGCACCAATCCCGTGTGTAATCGCGTTCGCAACCTCTTCCTTGCGGCTGTAAGTGTGAGTATTAGCCATCCCACTATTCCTTCCATTTGCGGTTTCCTTCTATTATAGCTCTTTCCCTGAGGTCCTTCCAGCTTACGGCAGCCGCAAGGAATACTTCTCCGGTTACAGCTTGTACAGGTCAGTGTACTTCGCTTCCAGATAATCCGCCAGATAATCCGGATTCAGCGGCTCCCCTGTTACCTGCTCGATAATCTGCGAGGGTGTCAGGCTCTGACCGTAGCGGTAGATTTTGTCCGTGAGCCATTCTTTGATCGGCAGCAGGTTCCCGGCAGCAATCAGCTCCTCGAACTCCGGCAACTCCTTGCGCAGCGTATTGAGCATTTGGGCCGCGTACATGTTGCCCAGTGAATAAGAAGCGAAATATCCGAAGTCTCCTCCCGACCAGTGAACATCCTGCAGCACGCCAAGCGCATCCGTAGGAGGAGTTATGCCGAGATATTCCTGATACTTCGCGTTCCAGGTCTTCGGCAGATCCTTCACTTCAAGCCCTTCATTGAAAATAAGCTTCTCGATTTCGTAGCGTACAATAATATGCAGGTTGTAAGTCAGCTCATCGGCTTCGATGCGGATGAAGGAATTGCCTACACTGTTGATGGCGCGGTAGAAATCCTCCATTTCCACATTAGCAAGCTGTTCCGGGAAATGCTGCTGCAAATCGCCGTAGTAACGCTGCCAGAAGGCCCGGCTGCGGCCGATCATATTCTCCCATAGTCTGGACTGGGACTCGTGAATCCCCATGGATGCGCCTTGAGCCAGCGGTGTACCAATAATCTCTTCACCGAAATTCTGCTCGTACAGGGCATGTCCGCCTTCATGCAATGAGCTGAAGATCGAACTGGTCACATTATCCAGCAGATAGTTTGTTGTGATGCGCACATCGCCGGGATTCAGGCCCGTAGCGAACGGATGCACACTTTCATCCAGACGTCCTGCCTCAAAGTCGTAGCCCATCTGCTCAAGCAGGAAGAGGCCGAACTTCTCCTGCTGCTCTTTGGGGAAAATCTGACTCAGGAATTCCGTATCCGGCTTGTTCGGCGACGCGCTGATCGCTTCGGCAAGAGGAACAAGACGGCTGCGCAGACGGCTGAAGATGTCGTCCACTTTGGCCACCGTCAGATCCGGTTCATACATATCCAGCAGCGTATCATAACGTGAGCCTTCTACTCCCCAATAATCGATGAACTCCTGTTTGAACTCAACAATCTTGGTCAGGTAAGGCTCGAAGGAGGCAAAATCATTGTTATCCTTGGCTTCTTCCCAGATGGTCTGGGCATGGGCGGACAGGACAGAGTACTCCTCGAATTTTTTGGAAGGAATGCTCTTACTGCGGCTGTACTCTTTGCGGGTATCCTTCACGATCTTGTTCTCATTATCGCTTAACTGGCTCATCACTTCCGGACGGCTGAAGAATTCGGTAAAAGCACCGATCTCCTCCGATACCTGCAGTTTGAACGCTTCTGCACTCAGCATGCCAAGCGTGGCTGATCGCATCTCCACACCTTTACGCGGCGCACCTGTACGCAAATCCCAGCCCAGGAGCCCAATAGCTTCATAATAGCCTCTGATTTTGGATAACAGCTCTTTAAATTTATCCCACTCTTCTTTGACCAATTGTTCCATTGGTTGAGCACCTGCCCTTGTCTAATTTATCCACTCCTCTTGATGATACTTTTATTAATGGCTATAATCAAATTCAGAATAGACATCTTCAATTTGAAATACTTATATTCTAATGAATACCGTGAACCCGGGGAATTCTGATTACTGACTTTAAGTTCGCGGCAAGAAGATGTAGAATGAATAACAACTTATTGCGTAAGCTTCCCAAGGGGGGGCTGTACGAGGGGATTTCAGAAGAAGTCTATTATCATTTAACTTTGAGGAGGCAGCATGCTCATGAGTCAGGTCACAGAAATTATGAAATTTAACAAGCATTTTGTTGAGGAAAAAGAATACGAAGCCTATCTGACCAGCCGCTTTCCGGATAAAAAAATGCTGATCATCACCTGCATGGATACCCGGTTAGTTGAGCTTCTGCCCAAAGCGATGAATTTCAAGAACGGTGATGTCAAAATCATCAAAAATGCCGGAGCCGTCATCTCCCAGCCGTTCGGAAGCGTAATGCGCAGCGTAATGGTTGCGCTGTATGAGCTGGATGCGGATGAAGTTATCGTCGTCGGGCATTATGAATGCGGCATGGCCTCCCTGAATGCGGACCGGATGATCAATTCTATTAAGGAACGCGGTGTTTCGGAGCAGGTGCTCGATACTTTGGAGAATTCGGGAATTAAGCTGACCAAATGGCTGCGCGGGTTTGACAATGTGGAGGAAGGGGTAATTCAGACTGTGGAGCTGATCAAGCGCCATCCCTTACTCCCCCCAAACGTACCTATTCACGGCATGATCATCGATCCGGCAACCGGAGCGCTTGAGCTTGTCTCGGATGGATACGCGGAGCATAAGGCAACTCTCTGAAACTGCTGTTTGCGTGGATCCTGGATCCACGCCTGTTTGCGTGGATCCTGGATCCACGCACTTTTTTTTGCCTGCTGGAACCTTGAAGCCAGTTAACATTTCTATTTGTGATTATTAAAATTTGAAACCTCCTGAGGGTAACCTGCGTATTACCGGGCAGACACACAGAAACTAATGTGAACAAGACGGATGCTAATCGTTAAAAGAATGGTTTTGTCCGCTGCAGATTCTGG
This sequence comes from Paenibacillus sp. IHB B 3415, assembly GCF_000802655.2. Lineage (NCBI taxonomy): Bacteria > Bacillati > Bacillota > Bacilli > Caryophanales > Paenibacillaceae > Paenibacillus > Paenibacillus sp. IHB B 3415. Next base: position 15,884 of record NZ_JUEI01000107.1, read on the forward strand.
AATGTCTGTATTTACCAAACTTCTGGGAGGTTCTCGTACTAAATGAAATCAATGAAACGTGTAATGATGATCGTCATGGCCTTCACTCTATTCTTTGCCGTAACTGCTCCTGACTTTGCAGATGCCCGCCGTGGCGGCGGCTTTAAATCGGGAAGCCGGGGATTCACCACTACCCCGAAGAAATCAACAACAAACAATGTGAAACAAAGTGATAGCACCAAAGGCACCACAGCCGGAAGCACAACGAATGCAAACCGCGGATTCTTCAGCGGCGGCAGCCTGATGAAAGGCCTGATGATCGGCGGGATCGCCGGCTTCCTCTTCGGCGGAATGTTCTCCGGCATGGGCGCTTTCGGCAATATCATCGGCCTCTTCATTAACATGCTGGCCATTTATCTTGTCGTTATGATGATCATGTCCTTCTTCCGGCGCAGACAGGAACGGCGCAGAATGCAGGAAAGAGACGGGCGTTACTAATGAGTGTTACCGTACTCAGTATGGACGAGATTATCAATGCTATCTGCCTGCATATGGCTGAACGCAAAGCTGTACGGGTGGAGGAAGTCCGGGTGGAGCTTAGCTGGGATGAAGACACCGGCTACACCGCAGAGGTCTGGGTTCAGGGCCGCAGCCAGTTCCTGGTCGAATCCAATTTGATTGAATCGATTCTGCGTTATCTGCACAGCGAATACGGCATCCGTGCCTACCGTGAAAATGTACGCCTGGAGCTGGACGAAGAAATCACCGCTGTTGTCACTATGTAAAACTTGAATACCGTCTGCTGATTCATTCAGCGGGCGGTTTTTTTGTGGTACGCCCAGCATGGGCGTATCACAAGAACCGGATCGGCAAGATGCTGATCCGGTTATTTTTTCATGAGCAGGTTATCCCCTCTACTCACAGCACTTATTACAATAGCCGCAGCGGTCAAGCGCGCATCCGGGCAACTCTCCGGCCCGCACCCGCCTCAGATTAACGAAATAGCCAGCAGTTCGAATAATACCAGCGGCAGGATGACGTTATTATTTACCGGCCCCGGATACGGATAGCCTGGACCTGGATAAGGCTTGTAATATGGGTTGTAATATGGGTTGTAGTATCCGCGTCCCATTTCTGTAGTTATAGTCACCGTGAGGTACAGATGTTTGCTGTCCATGCCGGCAATGGTGCCTTCATGCATCTGTCCATCGATGGTCTGTACCTTCACATTATGGTTCAAATAAGGCTTGCAGGACTGGTGCAGAGAATCGCGGACACCGTGCAGATGCTGGACCACCGCAGGGTCAGCCTGATAGATAACCGCTGTTTGCGGGCCACTATGATATGTCGACATGAATGTTTAACCTCCGTATAAATGGATTTGCTACATTCTATGCACATGCCCAGCCCAGGGTGCCTAGCCCGCTGCCGTCCCTCCACCCCGCTTCCTGTAATTCCTCCGCCTCTATACCAAAGCAAACTAAAAAGCCGTACACCGGAAAGTCCTTGTATACGGCTTAGCTATTCACTTATTCTCCATTAAATCTGCTGCAGCAGCCTAAAAAGCAACGCCGATTCCGCCCTGTCCTGCATATGTACCCATCACAGGTCCCATGGTGGACAGCAAAATTTCTTTGAAGGGATGCTTTTCCAGAATACGCTCCTTGATTTCCAGCGCCAGCATCTCGCAATTGCTATGGACGATGGCGATGACCGCCTGTTCATAATCATGCTGCTTCTGATCCAGCTTGGCCAGCAGATGACTCAGTGCCTTAGGAAGTCCCCGGGTCTTCTCGACCACTTCAACAGTTCCCTCGTCGCTGATCTTCAGCAGCAGCTTAATGTTCAGTACAGAAGCCACAGCACCGGAGATCCGGCTCAGCCGCCCGCCTTTGATCACATTCTCCAGAGTATCCAGTGTGAAATAAGCAGTGGTTTCTTCAACCTTGTGCATCACTTTATCTTTCAATTCAGCCAGACTTGCTGCCGTCAGCGACCATTTCGCTGCCATAGCCACAATCAGTGTCAGTCCGCCTGAAAAAAGCTTGGAATCTATAATTTCAATCGCATTCGGATGTCCTTCTTCCTCGTACATCTCCTTGGCGATCATTGCGGTCTGATAAGTACTGCTGATATTGGAGGACATGCAGATGACCATAATGTCAGTGCCTGCTTCCACTTGTTTGAAATTGTCCAGGAATACCTGCGGACTTGGGCTTGCCGTAGTCGGTAATTCCTTCGCTTCATGCATTCTCGCATAAAAAGTCTTCGCGTCCGTATCATAAGGCATGAGTTCATGTCCGAAATGAACCGGCAAATGGACAATAGAAATGTCGTACTGCTCTACGTAATCTGGGGGTAAATCGGAACCGCTATCCGTTATAATCTTGATGGGCATCAGAGTGCTCTCCTTTCAATTCTATACTAGTATAGTCACCTTTTATGTAAACCAATAGTACAATTTATAACTTGTCAAAAGCGTTTTTTTGTGCTTAGTGTTATTTTTCACAGCTCAGCAGACTATTCTGCCTGAAGGATTGTTACTCTCTGCGACTACCAATAGCTGCATCAGGTTCTTTCTTAACTTCCCGTCTTATGATATGGTTTATGCATAAGTGAATAGAAATGGAGTGTAACGATGAGCAAGAACAAAGTGTGGAACAGAGGCAAACATAATGGTGCCGGCCTGTCCAAAAAGACCCCCGCTAACGTAGAATCCGAAGGTACAGCAGAGACGGCTCCAGCAGAGGACATCAGCCCCGAGGAGACTCCGAATCCGCGGATTGATACGGTGAAACCGATGAACCGCAGCAATTGGGTATCCAGACCCGCCCGCGTGAAGCCGCAGAACCCTGAACGCAATAAGTAGCTTGCCCTTTATAGGCAGCAGCTGAACATTACCCGCATCCAAAAAAGAAGAGGAGCCGCATACCTTACGCGGCTCCTCTTTTATCATAAAACGCACACTTTTAGCTGCTGGTTCCCTAAGTGCAGCTGCTACAGATTCAAGCTTCTCATACTCTGCTCCGGATAACGCATGCCGGAGGCAGCCCCTTGAGGCGCAGCCTCATCAATCTGCTGCAGCTCCTCAGCGGTCAGCTCTATGTCCAGTGCACCTACGTTCTCTTCCAGATACTTCGTCCGTTTCGTTCCCGGGATCGGCACGATGTCCTCCCCTTGCTTCAGCAGCCAGGCCAGCGCAAGCTGAGAGGGCTCGCAGCCCTTCCCGGCAGCAATCTGCTTGATGCGTTCCACCAGATCCAGATTCTTCTTGAAATTATCCCCCTGGAAACGAGGGGAGTTGCGGCGGTAATCGTCCTCGGCCAGATCCTCGAAGCTCTGAATCTGTCCGGTCAGGAACCCGCGTCCCAGCGGACTGTACGGAACGAAACCAATACCCAGCTCGCGGACAAGCGGCAGAATTTCGTCCTCCACCTCACGGCTCCACAGGGAGTATTCGGTCTGCAGCGCCGTTACCGGATGAATGGCATGAGCGCGGCGGATGGTAGCCGGCCCTGCCTCAGACAGCCCTATGTAGCGGATTTTGCCTGCTGCAACGAGATCAGCCATCGCACCAACGGTTTCTTCAATTGGCGTGTTTGGATCTACCCTGTGCTGATAATATAGATCAATATGATCTACACCAAGCCGCAGGAGACTGGCATCGCAAGCCGACTTCACATAGTCCGGACGGCCATTAATGCCGAGCATCTGCCCTTCCGGACTGCGCACATTACCGAATTTGGTCGCCAGCACAAGCTCGTTCCGTCTGCCTTTAACGGCTTTTCCGACCAGCTCCTCATTCCTTCCCACACCATACATATCTGCCGTATCCAGAAAAGTAACTCCCAGGTCCATGGCCCGGTGAATCGTGCGGATGGACTCCGCTTCATCCCTGCCGCTGTAGAAATCGGACATCCCCATGCAGCCGAGTCCAAGTGCAGACACCTGCAGCTTACCGCCTAGCATTCTAGTATTCATTCCCTGCTTCCGCCTCCCGATTTGAAATTGATACCTTGTCTGCCCTGATCATACCACAGTCAAATTCCAATATCATTTACGGCACCTTTAGAGCAGACCTTCCGGCAAATGCCCGTTGCGCTCCAGAATAGCCTGCATCATCGCAAGCGTATCCGGCTGCAGCGGAATACCTGTAGTTCTGTACAGCTGGAGCCAGCGCAGACAAGCCAGCGCCTCGAATAGTTCAAGCTCTGCTACAGTGTAACTGCTCTTTGCAAGAAATGCTGAACGATAGACTTCTGCGTAATGCTCCCCCGCATAGACCCAGATAATTAGAATAGACCATGCTATATCATATCTCGGATCGCCCAGCTGGACATTTGTCCAGTCTATAATGGTGTAGGCTCCGGCTGCCTCCAGGATATTGCCCGCATGATAGTCTCCATGGATCAGATGATGCGAGGTTATTCCCGCCTTGTCCGCCAGCCCCAGCGCCAGCCTTCTGATCTCCGGCTGACCTCCCCACTCCGGAAAGAAGTAATCTGCGAAATCATATGCGGGTACTTCTATACCGCTTAAGGAATCGATTGGAAGCCTATGTATATCCAGCAGATTTTCTGCTATGGCAGTAAGAATCGAGGTATTCGCTTCCGTGAGAGGCACACCGTCAAAGCTGGTTAACAGCACCTGGTTGTCCACGGGGTCCAAGCCCCAGGCATACGGCTGTGACACCGCACGGCCCTGCCGGTACATCTGCTCCAGCACTTTATATTGGATAGAGATATCCGGCCGGGAATCCCGGTTCCATATTTTGAACACAAGCTCTGTATCCGGCAGTGTAACTCTGTACACCTCGGCTTCCAGCCCGCCCTCGAGCGGGGTAATGACCGCCTCATCTGCCCTTTGCAGAATCGCCTCATATTCCGCACTTTGCTCTTTCCAGCGGATATTGCTTAGAACATTATTCATGGTTATGAATCTTCCTTTCCGTTGACTGATTGTTGTTCGCTTGTCATTATGCAGCTGCTGTCAATCCAAATGCTTGTATTCTAGGCACTTTCCTCAGGTACCTGAATAATATAAACCAATTAAACCATACAACGGATAAATGAGGGAAGCTATATGGAGCATTGGATCAGAGTCGAACCGAACGTGAAGATTTATGTTAATGATATCAACCCGCTGGGCAGCCGAACGATTCTCTTCGTCCATGGCTGGCCTGCTAACCACCAGATGTTCGAATATCAGTACAACCAGCTGGTGCCGATGGGCTACCGTTGCATCGGAATGGACATGCGGGGATTCGGCAATTCGGATAAACCGCTGGGCCGGTACGACTATAACCGCTTAGCTGATGATATCCGCTGTGTGATTGGGGCACTCGGACTGCAGAACATTACGCTCGGCGGACATTCAACCGGCGGAGCCGTAGCGATCCGGTATATGGCCCGGCACCAGGGATATGGTGTCTCCAAGCTTGCACTTTTCGCTTCGGCAGCCCCCAGTCTGATTCAGCGGCCGGGCTTCCCTTACGGGACGACCAGAGAGGCTATTGAGCAGATCATTCAGTCTACCTACGATGACCGGCCCAAGATGCTGTATGATTTCGGTGAAATTTTCTTCTATCAAAAGGTGTCCCAGCCATTCTCAGACTGGTTCTTCCAATTAGGACTGCAAGCCGCAAGCTGGTCCACCATCGCTGTCTCCAAAGCTTGGCTGGAGGAAGAGCTGTTTGATGATCTTCCCCGGATACAGGTGCCTACGCTGATTCTGCACGGTATTCATGATCAGGTATGCTTCTTCCCGCTGGCCGAGGCACAGCATCAAGGAATCCGTCAGTCGGTACTGATCCCCTTCGAGAATAGCGGCCACGGATTATTCTATGACGAACGCGATAAATTCAACATGGAGCTGTCGAGGTTCGCCCTGTAAGTCATGCGCCATACCAAAACAGCCGTTTCTTTGCGGAAGCATAGAAACGGCTGTTAAGTCATTTTAAATCACGTATCTGTCAGTTCATCCTTAATCCTCTGCCTGCAACCTTACAGCTCCAGCGTCTCACCATAGCCAAGCGCCGAGCCTCTGATTCCCTCTTCTTCCAGCGCCTGAACGAAAGCACCCGCATCCTGACGGATCGGCGGGAAGGTATTGTAGTGTACCGGAAGTACATGTCTCGCTCCCAGCCACTTAGCGGCGATGAGTGCATGCTCAGGCCCCATGGTGAAATGTCCCCCGATCGGCAGAATAGCCAGATCAATGTCATACAGCTCCCCGAACATTTTCAGGTCTCCGAACAGTCCGGTGTCCCCTGCATGCAGAATGGTGCGGCCCTCAGCTTCAATAATGAAGCCCGCAGGCGTCCCCCCGTAGATCCTCTGTCCATCTTCGAGTGTAATGCTGGAGGTGTGGAAGGCATGGATCATCGTCGCTTTGGCAAAACCAAGATCCACCGTCCCCCCGATGTTCATGCCAATCGTCTGGGCGCCCTTCCCCTCCAGGTAAGAGGCTAACTCCACATTAGCTACAATCGGAGCATTATTATTCTTGGCAATCGGCGCGGCATCCAGAATGTGGTCCATATGGGCATGAGTTAATAGCACCGCATCGGTCTTAATATCCTCAACCTTCGTCACCGCTGCAGCATTGCCGCTAATGAAAGGATCAATAATCAGCGATTTGCCGCCCACCTCAATTTGAACACAGGAATGGCCGTGGTAGATAATTTTCATTGATTTCCTCTCCTCTTCGCTGTTAATTTCAATGGGCATTCAGGGAATGAATCGTGCAAAAACCCAAAGTTTACGTTACAATGACACCAAGTTGCTCTGAAACCAGACATACTTCTGAAACGATACAATATAACTATTTTTAATACGTTCGTTCGTTTTTATGATATATTCATTTCTGCCAGCTGTCAAGAGAGGTGTGAAGAACATTGCTGTCCGTTGAGAAAACCATGCTGTTCCTGTTGTCCAAGGTGGAGCAGATGGGCGCCCAGCAGTTTGTTGAGATTTACGAGCAAAGGGGGTACACCTCCACCTATATCCGCAATGCCCTGTCCCGTCTGAAAAAAGAAGGCTATATCGCTTCCCCGTCACGCTCCTGGTACAGCGTCACCGCCGAGGGCCTCGCTTACATTAAAGCGATTAACAGCAAGCCCGCCCGGTATCAGGAAAAGTGGGACCACACCTGGGATGTGGTCATGCTGGAGGTTCCTGAATCCGAACGCAAGAAGCGCGACCAGTTCCGTACGGCGCTCGGACAGCTGGGCTATGGTCTTCTATATAACAGTGTGTACATTTCACCATGGAACTATCGCGATGAAGTCGCAGTACAGATCCAGAAGCTGGAGCTGGAAGGCAAAGTGTCCATCCTGCAAGGCCAATTCCAGGAAGGCTCCATCACGCCTCATAAAGCACGAGCGATCTGGCAGCTGGACGAAATCGAAGCCTTATATCAGCAAAAATCGGTCTGGCTGCAGGAGGAGTACGTTCCGTCCTTGCTGGATGCACTTCCGGCGGGGCAGCCTCTACAGCTATTCCTGCTATATTTGCAGATGGGTGAGGAATTAAGCGGGCTGTTTATGGCTGACCCGTATCTCCCGGATGAGCTGCTGCCGGACCATTGGCCGGGTAAACGGATTATTGCTGCCATGAACGAACATATGCGTAGAGCCGCACAGGCAATTCCTGCGGATTCTTTCTATGCTCCTTTCGTCAGATAAGATTATCTTGAAAAGGTGCTTAACACAAAGAGCAGCCCAAACCGCAGGCTGCTCTTTGTGTTATATACTACCCTTCGCGATTGCCGGAGGCCAAAAGCTCCCGGACCGCCTCCATATTCGTAACCGGCGCACGGCAGGCAAAGTTCCTGCAGACATAGGCGGTTGCATCGCCGCGGATCGCCGGTTTGTCCGCCAAATGAGGCAGAAGGCGGAGAATACCTTCGCTATCCCCTTCCCAGTTGACGATCAGCGCAGCGTCAGGCAGATAGGCCTGCTGAACCTGAGCCAGCATTCCGTGCAGCGCCGGGTCCTCTTTTTTGCCGGAGAGCACCCATTCCCTGCCGCCGGAGGCCATCGCCAGATGGGCCTGCAAATACATCGCATAACCCGGCGGATACTCCGCTGCTGCAGACGATAGCACCGCAGCGGTACGCTCGGCGATGCCTTTTAACTCCACATCCTGGGCAATCACCGACAGCTTCCAGAGCAGCTTCGCCGCTACTGAATTCCCGGACGGAATAGCCCCGTCATACAATTCCTTCGAGCGGATAGGCAGTTCTTCCCCGTCATGGCCGGTGAAGAAGAAGCCTCCGCCTTCGGAATCGTGGAACAGCTCCAGCAGCCCATCCTTCAGCGTCAACGCCCGTTCCAGATAAACCGCCTGACCCGTAGCTTCATATAATTCGCTGAGTCCCCAGATCAGGAAGGCATAGTCATCCACGTAAGCCGGAATCGCCGCCTCCCCGTCCCGGTAACGGGCCAGCAGCCGTCCATCCTCACGCCGCAGCTTATCCCAGATGAAATTCGCTGCTGCTTCTGCGGCCTTGGCATATTCCGGCTTTTGCAGCGCTTTGGCTCCTCGGGCCAGCGCCGCGATCATCAGCCCGTTCCAGGAAGTAAGCACCTTGTCATCCTTGAGCGGGTGAATGCGCTGCTCCCGGTACTCAAACAGCCTCCCGCGCCATTCCTCCATCCGGGTCCGTAGTCCCAGCGGGTTCATGCCCATGCGCTCCGCCATTTCTTCCGGCAGCCCCTGCAGCAGATTAGGAATATTGGCACCCTCGAAGTTGCCTTCCGGGGTAATCCCGTAGACATGGCAATACGAATGCATATCTTCCAGTCCCAGGGCTTCCTCAATCTCATCACGGGAGAAGACGTAGAACTTCCCTTCCACCCCTTCCGAATCCGCATCCTCCGCAGAGTAGAAAGCGCCTTCGGGCGATGTCATATCGCGCAGCACATAGGTGAAGATCTGCTCGGCAATCTCCGCATACAGCGGTTTTCCGGCAATCTGGAAGGCTTCCAGATAGACGTTCGCGAGGAGTGCGTTATCGTAGAGCATTTTCTCAAAATGCGGAACCAGCCACTCCCGGTCCGTGGAATACCGCGAGAACCCGAAGCCAACATGGTCGTACATGCCGCCCCGGTACATCGACTCCAGCGTCTTCTCCACCATGCGGAGCGCTTCCGGCTGATTGTGCATCTGGCTGTACGCCAGCAGGAAAGACAAATTATGCGGCGAAGGGAACTTCGGCGCATTGCCGAACCCGCCATATTCCTCGTCGAACTGGCGCCGGTACAGCTCATACGCCTCATGCAGCAACTCATCACCCGGGATACCGCCGTCCACATCTGCCGAATTATAAGCATTCTTACGGTCGAGCGTATGCAACTCATCAAGCAGGTCATCACCCAGCTTATTCAGCGCTTCGCCGTCCTGCTCCCACTTCGTGTGGATCTGCTCCAGCACATCCATCAGCCCGATCCGGCCAAACATCTGCCGCTTCGGGAAATACGTCCCGGCATAAAACGGCTTTTTCTCCGGCGTCAGCAGCACCGTCAGCGGCCATCCCCCGCTCCCCGTCAGCGCCTGACACACCGACATATACAGCGCATCAATATCCGGCCGCTCCTCGCGGTCTACTTTGATGGCTACGTAGTGATCGTTAAGGAGCTTTGCGACTTCTGAATCCTCGAAGGATTCGCGTTCCATTACGTGACACCAATGACAGGTCGAATAGCCGACTGAAAGGAAAATCGGCTTGTTCTCGGCTTGCGCCTTAGCAAAAGCCTCATCTCCCCATGGATACCAATCCACCGGGTTGTGGGCGTGTTGCAGTAGATAGGGCGATTTTTCGTTAGCTAATCTATTGGGTGACTTGTGAGTTGTCACGGGGCGTCCCCTCATTTCGGATAATTTGGGTAAAGTGTTGTCTAGGGATAGTTTACCCAAAAAGGTGGGGGAAGTCGCAGAACTCGAAAAAAGAGGGAGCAGTTACCATACGTTTGTGTAGTACTGATAGGGTCTCGCAATAGTGTTCAGTCTGATTTACAGAATTGAAATGGTTTATATGCCAATATGTAAATACATTGTTGTAAAATATCGATGCCTTTCTTAGCTATTTATTTAAAATGGCAAATCGTCATCACTTATCTCGTACTTAGACTTTGTCACTCCTACTGCCTGGGTCAGGACAAGTTTATCAATATTATTGTGTAACCATGTCATACCTGAGTGAGTTATTTTAAACGCCTTATAGTTCTCTCCCTGATGATCTTGTATTTCGGTAAACTCTATATATCCCTTTTTATTTAGAACGTCTAATCCAAGAGAGACAGCAATAGGTGCAAAGCCCGCCTTAGACATATCTTGTCTAACTGAGAATGCGCTAACGGTGTCATCATAAATGTCAACATTCTGAGCGATAGCAACTAATAAAGTCATCTCATGTTGTGCCAGTCCTTCAGTACCAGCTATGGGCGATTTTGTTGTAACCATTCCCATCTCAAATTGTTTTTTGGTTATTGCTGTAAGCCTCTCATGTATCTGCTGCTTAAGATGTTCAAAGTCCCTTGGGGAAGATGAAGAATATGTAATAATCTTTCGGTGTTGAACGTCAAACGGAAATTTCGACTTTCTCTCTTCTGAACAAATCAAGACTACATCTTTCTGGCTAGCAATAGCGAACCCAAGTTCAAACCATACGTTTGGATTATCTAATGTGATATCCGCAAGACAAACATCTGCATTTTTAATTCCGTTCTGTATGTCTTCAATTGGAATAGTCACACTAGGATCTCGATCTACCCTGTAAGGCTCTAATAAAGATTCTCGAATCGCTGGAACAAGTATATCTTCATATCTCTTATCAAAAGAATCGCCATCAAAAGGTTGAATAACAAAACAATTAGACATTTTCTCACCTCTCCTTTAACTTCTATTATTATACATATTTCGATTTATTTTAATGGCGGTTATAGGCTTTTGAGTCGTAATTGGCATCGTCTCATCACTGCGATAAATTCAACATTTTCACTATTTATTTTCACCTAATTTTTTAATTATCATTTGGGCCAATTGAACAGGGCTGAAATTCTTAGCTTCTAAATATCCGTATTTATCCGTAATACCTTGAAATGAAGTCTGGTCTATGCAGACAGGCAATATATATTCTCCATCTCTGTGTTGCCTATCCATTGCGCTATTACGTTCTAAATTACACCAAGCTTTGTTAATATAGACTTGAGAAATAAACATTACGCAAAATAATGCCTTATTTCTAAACAATTGATCCAAGTATGTTGTGAGATCCTTCCCCCACAAAGAGACTTGTTCAAACTCGTCATAGAATAAGTTAATGCCTCTTGCCTTTAGTTCATTGGCCACTATCTCCACATAGCTTCGATCTTCTCCAGCAAATGACAGGGCCACATCATACTTATATTTCAAATCACTAGTCTCTTTAGCAGCTTTAGGCACGTCTTGATTGAAATTCGCACTTCCAATGGACACTACATTTCCATGGATCTCCCCGCCATTAATTACTATTCCTTTATTATGTTTTATGTACATAGCTGCTCCTTCTACACATTACTATTTTGAAAAGTATCCTTTACCTGATTTATAAAGTTATTCTTTAGGCTACCCACCGATACTACATCACCATTTATCTGTCCGCCATTTATCATAATACCTTGATTGATAATCGATTCTTTACGCTGGATGAATTCAGAGGTATCCACTCCTATTCCCTCCAGATATTCAATAATACTGTCAGTAAAACAACGTTCAATTTGCTTTTTATACATATTAAGATCAGTTTTTTGAAAGAAATATTGCATGTTTTTTCTAGCTGCCATTTCCCTTATACTTTCATAAGCCCCATAATTAAATTTTTGATTCATATCAATTTGCTTTAATATTTCCTTCTTATCTTTCCGTCCTTTAAAAAATGCCCTTCCATACCTAACAGCGCGTAGTGGAGAAAGCGGTAGTTGCAAAATAGCTGGTAATATTGAAGTAGCCCCCATTTTCATAACTAGCCCAAATGGAATAGTAGAGCTTAATTGGTCTATTTCATAAAATTGAGCTTTAAGTGGAGGTACAGCATAATAATTGGCTTCAACAAACAGATGCTTTTCGTTTTTGGTAATTCTAAAAAATGAAGAAAACACAATATTCCCTTGCCAGCCAACCACTTGTACAGTTTGGTAGTAGCGTATATTTCCTTCACACTCTTCTTTATATTCATCGACCAATGCTTCTGCAACACTCGATACGGGAGATTGATATATATTTGGGAGGAAGCGAGAGTCTTCCCGTATCTCCATTCCATTTACGAAAAGTTTATCTTGAACAGTTAAATTAGGTATTTTTAAAGAAGTCATATTTCTATTAATAAGAGCATATAGTACGTATAATGATAGATTTTCCGGTTCTAATCCCAGTTCCTCTTTTAGTTTGGTACCACATACAAAAGACCACCCATCCACCTGTTTTCCTGAACCAACAAAAGGATTATAGCCGCTGTAGTAAACCACATTCCCGTCCTGAAGTTCTTCCAACTCTTTAATACGTTTTTCATACTGTGCCTCAATCAATGAATTACTCTCATCTTCCTTATCTTTTTCCTTCAAGTCCTTTGCAATGATTTTATAGCCAAGATACAAATTAGACCATCTCAATAGAACGGCAACTAACCAAGGATATGTAAATAAAGTTAATACAAAATGAAAAATTCCACTGAAAACTCCATACGATTTAAATGAAGAAAAGAGTGTCCAAAGTAAAACAACAGACAATAAAGCTTCAACTACTAAATCTCTGACCTGTCCTCTAATACAATGTCTGGCTACAAGCGGGACATCAACTCCATAAGATGGAGCTACATATCGAATAGTATTATCGATAATTTGCTCAAAAACTTTATTTCTAAACTTCGGTGCTATCTCTGCAGCTGCACACAAATACCTTGTTATATCATATTTTGGATTATTCACAATCATCTCCCTTTCTTGAAAGAGCCTACAATATTTCTAAATTGAATATTTCCTTATAGCATTTACTATGGAATCAGTGTTCCAACGAACCATCTCTACTGATACTTTAGTCACTTCTGTAGGAATTCTTTCTGCCCCCCAAGGTATTACTCCAATGATTGGCTTTTTGTACTTCTGAGCAGCAATTTCAATTTCTGTTTGAATCCAATATTTGTGGTTTACATACATGCCAGATATAATTAAAACAGAATTTACAGGTTTAATTTGTTTGTCTAAAGCATCCCTTAGCTTTGCTAATCCTACTGGAGTTTTAGGGTCAATAACTGGGTCATGTTCGGGAACAGAATAATTCCGATATTTAAAGTAATAATTCTATGGTAGTCGTCGTTATAGCTCCAAGCGTGACTAATAAACAAGTCATAAGTTTTAAGTGCTGGCATCCTTATTCCTCTATTTTGGGTATTAATCATTAAAAATAATTATTTTATGGGTGAGTCCACTAATAGAACTTCAATTTTTTTAATTTGTGATTCTGTCGTTTCACGCTCCCAAGGTGCCTTTGCTATCTTGAGGGCTTTTTCACGAGTTAATGAATATTTTAAGGTATCCCCTAAACCAAAGTAGGCTTCTTCTAAAGTTGCAACAATCCAATATTGATCACTACGTTCTTGGAAACTATCTGTAATTAGTAAATTTTCACAAATTTGCATGACTTGACTCCGTACTCTATTAGCAACTACATAATCAGCAATTGAATTATATTGATCCGATAAGTTTCCTCTTACATTCAGAAGATATGCAAGATTAATACCGTTATAATAATCATTTTGAATGTAAAAGCCCCTTTCGTAATATCTTACAGACAAATCAAGATGTTTCTTTTCGCCCGCCTCTTCCCACAGTCTTTTATAAATGGCTCCAACTAACCCAAGTGTTTCAGGGTCGGTTGAATATTCAGGAGAGGCACTTTCAAGTAACTGTAACGCCTCGTTTAATGCTGCAGTATGATTGGGTTGTTTCGACTTATAAGTAGCAAGAGCTTGCTTTTGAATTATATAAATGCTATTCACATCCAAAGTACGCGCATAGGAAAACAGAACTTTAGCTTTCATGAAATCATTTACTTCCATTGCTTTTTCTGCTTCTTCTAGAATTTGACTCAAGGTTTTTCCATTGTCATTAGTTCCAGCAGTATCCATTGACTGCAGTTCTGTCCATTGGGGATGCACTAAACCAGAAAGAAAAGTATAAACTGGACTATCAACTTGTGGATTATCTAATATCTCTTTAACTACATCTTGTAATTCCTTTCGAAACCGCATTGCTTCACTATAACCAATATCAGCTCCTAAGTGCTCGTACTTTCGAATAACAGTATGATCCAAATCAAAAGGAGGCTTTAATTGCTTTTCAGAAATTGCAATTGTAGTGTACGGACGCAAAGCATGTCTAACTCCCAATTCATAAAACGCATTCGGATTATAAGTGGACAAATCTGCGATTACAATATCCGCTGTAAGTAGATTCCAATACATAGGGACATCAATATTACCCGAATGTCGAATTTCATCAGCACGTTTACATTCTAAACCGAGTTCTTCCACTGCTGGTTTAATAATATTTTCATAAGTTTTATCTAAATCCAGAACGCGGGCAGTAGTGTAATCCGTCTTAACACCGTATCCCATTATTACAAAACATTTCTTATTGTGACTCACTGTATATTCCTCCTTATTCATAACCTAAGCCTTTATAAATTTCATCTTCATAATAAAACCAGCCCTTTGAGTTCATTGAATAATTTTCAATAGAATACTTTATTATGTAAGGTGAAAAAGGTATAAAAATAGCACCAATGTCCCTAAGTATGGGAGGACAAGTATCTTGTTCCATTTTCCTTGATCCGTTTAAATTCACACCAATTATGATGCAGCCCTTTTCCATTGCAACTTCTGCTTCCCAACGAACATACTTATATTTGTGTTTTGTATCTTGTCCAATTAATTGAATAAACTTACTTGCCATCCCAATTCTTTCTCTGCATAATTTTTTTATGTATACTTCATTTTCTGAGTTTATTGAGGTTTGTAACTGGCAATCCACAAAATTAAAGTCAATATTTGTATTAGCTTTCCAAGCTGTCATTAATCTATAATAGTTAATATCTGTACTACTAAATCCGACAAATGTTCTTGCTAAACTCATTCAAAACACCCCATTCGTATAGCAAATAAGAATTAGTCTCTCAAAATAATTACAGACTAATGACCTATTATTTAGATTTCGACACCTTATCTCCAATTCCTTCCTAATCAATAATAAAACCCTCATCATCAAACTACCAGCCTGATGATGAGGGTTTTACGTCTTTCAACCAAATTTAAGTGAGAGATATTATAAATGTAAATGTCAAAACGAAAAGACTCAAAAAAAACCGTGCAAAAATTTGCGCAGGTTTTTTTATTTACTTTTTAATGAAGGCTTTAAGATAAAGGTGTCATGAACAAATATTGGAAGAGTGATTTCAATTGTACCGGAGGTTGTCATCATTGTCCTGTCTTTCCTCGTATGAGATTACAATACTGTTTGCTCCGTAAAAGTTGCTACTTGAATAGTTCGATACATAGACCGGAATAATTTTACCGTTTGTCATCAAATTAAATAAGGCTTCTTGATAAGCCAAAAAATCAGACAATTGTTGGGTTATCTTTTCGGTTTCAATTCCAAAACTCTCTGCAGAGTATCTCATTTCTAAAATTCTCAAACGAGATAAGCGTTCACTTAAGTGAAAGTAAGCATGCTTTTGAAAGTGGTCTAAAATCATTCCCTCTTGTTTCTCCACTGCTTCCTGTGATACCTTAATATGGTCGAGCGGCTTATAATTTTGTATCATGATCCTGCCCTCCCTTATTATGATTATAGCAAACTAACAGTACGAATATGTTGAAAGTTTGACTGAGTAGAAAAGAAGGGTCGATTCTTTTTTTCGCCAATAGCCAATATAGGTAACTAAGCACACTATTGTTTAAAAATCTTAAGCGAAACTGCCACATCTCATTTTCGCACAATTAATATGACCGACTCAACAAGGAGGAGACTAGTAGTAAGTAAAATGTATTAATCTTTACCTAAACAAACCGTCAACCCCACCTGATTCCCTTCCCGGTTATACACAATCCGCTCCACCAACTTCTTCAACGCCCGATTCTTCTCTTCACTTGTCACCGCTACATCCCACAACTCCCTAAACTTCCCAATCTGCTCAACGATCTGCTCCATCGTAAGAGCGCTACTTTCATCCACTACAACCTTCCGTAAATCCTTCAGCTCTTCATCCAATTTCTGAATCTGTCTTGTTCTAACTATTTTCCGCTCCATGAAGACCAGCTTCGTAATAATGTCTTCTTCATAGGATTCATGTAGTTTATCTAGTGCCCGTTTATGCTTTTGCAGTTCCTGCTCCTTCACGGCAATCATGGTCTTCGTATCGTTATAACCGCGACCTTGCAGTTCAATCTCCTGTAACATGTTCGGGTCTACTTTAATGATCCGCTCATATAAAGCATCGAAAAATTCTTCGTCTAGCACCTTTCCCTTCTGCTCACATTTTCTGCCATCCTTATAATGGTGATAGCATAACGCGCTCCAGTATTGACCTTGCTTCTTGCTTTGGCCCACTCTGAACTGCATTCTACAGCCACACTTTTCACAGTAGAGCAATCCCGAAAGGGGAAATATATTTCTTTGACTATATGGATTCATCCACTAAACGTTCTACGATGGCATCACGTTCTTCCTGTGTCTTCAATTTCTAATGTGTTCCCATGACCTTGATTCGTTCCTCTACAGGGAAGGTCTCCACTTGGCCACGTTTCGTTCGTGTTTTTCCGTAGGTGATATACCCAAGATGAATCTCGCTACCGATTTGGTGTTCTTATCATAATAGTAGGGAAATGGTGGCTTCCCGTTTGACTACATGCCTTTTTTAGCCCCTGCTTCTTTCCCTTGCTTCATTCTGCGCTTAATCGTTTTGTACTCAATTCTGGCGAAGATGGACATAAAATCAAACGATACATCGTCATTGTCCACTTCCAGATCGTATATCTTGCTTGGGGTGATGATTACCGTCTCCGAGTTCAAAAATGTATCTTTTATGAGTGCCCAATCCTTATTTTCTCCACGGCCGAGACGGTCAATATCCATGACAACCACACCATAAAGAAGTTACTTCCGGGCCTCGATCTTTTCCCCTGAGCACTTCTCTTCAAAAATCAAACCTTATCAAAACAAAAACAAGCCAATGCGTAAATGCTTATACGCGCCGGCTTGTTTTATCTCAGACTATTTCGAATAAATTCCCGTTCCGCTTTTTTCAAATGCTTTAATGAATTTTCAAAAGAATATGGAAACTTGGCCCTAAGTTTAATCAGCTTTTCAACCTCACCCATGGAAATAGCCTCCTTAATAGCAGGAACCCACTTCTCTTGAACAATACCCCAACTTTCTGCCTGAAGAAGCTCGTCTATCAACATATGCTGTTTGGAATTAAAAGTATCATAACTCTCTCCTATCCAACTTTATTTGTTCTAGGACTAACTTCTCCTTAGTCTGTATAAGTTCTTCCTTATTTTCTAATACTTCTATTATCATCGCAGCTCCCATTTTGAATCCCAGCGTATAGGCAGAAGCGGATGAGATAGAGATCAGCATGTCAGTAAAGTTCATGGCTTCTTCGATCAGAGTGAAGTCTTCTGGAGATAACTTTGCTTGTAGGATGTGCATATGTTCCAAGAATACCTTAGTGTTCTGTGCATATTCAGGATCGTCGGAACATATTCGTTCACTTGGGCAGATTTTTCCGTAATATAAATCCTCCAAAAGGCTCACCTGTCATCCCTCCCAAATCATCTTTTAATTATATTAGCGAATTTCTCGCTAAAAATCAATAGCGAATAATTCGCTAAGATATGCTTGCGTTGGAGGTGTTCCAGATGTATCAACGTATCCGTGATTTACGTGAAGATAAAGATTTAACACAAACTCAAATGGCTGAGTATTTGCAATGCAGCCAGCGGATTTATAGTAATTATGAACGCGGTGATGTCGATATTCCCACCGCGATTCTGATTAAACTGGCAGATTTTCATGTGACAAGTACTGACTATTTACTTAACCGAACGAACCAAAAGAAACCCTACTCCAAAAGTTAAATTAGAATAATGATCATTGCATACAAAATCCACAGTTTACGCGGAGATAAAGATCTTACGCAGAACAAAATCACCCTAACGGGTGAATAACGTTCTAGCCAGCGGTTATT
>NZ_JUEI01000108.1:0-15119 GCF_000802655.2 Paenibacillus sp. IHB B 3415
GGGTTTTATATGTTTTATATGTTGATGCTAAGACCCACTTAAGGAAGCACGTTGCCGGCTGCGCGGTAGATCTCATACCATTCCTGCCGGCTGAGGGTTATATCGGAAGCTTTGGCGATATCAAGTAAACGTGCTGTGTTGGTGGTACCGACCACCGGCTGCATTTTGGCTGGATGTCTCAGCAGCCAGGCGATTGCGATGGCCGTATCGGCTACCCCTTTTTCCGCAGCCAGACGGTTAATGACTTCATTCACCTCCGGGAACTTCTCATTACCGAGGAATACGCCTTCAAAGAAACCGTATTGGAACGGTGACCAAGGCTGGATCGTCATATCATGCAGGCGGCTATACTCCAGGATGCCTCCATCATGGACAACTGATCCGGAATTTGTCATATTGACGTTGATTCCGGAATCGATCATGCCGGTGACCATTACGCTGAGCTGAAGCTGGTTGAACAGCAGGGGCTGTTTGACGTTCTTTTTCAGCAATTCAATCTGCAGGGGATTCTGGTTGCTGACGCCGAAGTGTTTAACCAAACCTCTGCTCTCCAGCTGATCAAAGGCTTCTGCTACTTCTTCAGGCTCCATAAGGGTGTCCGGGCGGTGCAGCAGCAGAACATCGACATAATCGGTCTTCAGGCGCTTCAGGCTGTTCTCTACCGAGCTCACAATATGCTCTTTGGAGAAGTCGAAGAAGCCATTACGGATCCCGCATTTGGTCTGAATCAGCAGCTGCTCACGCATGCCCGGGCTTGCAGCCAGCACGTCGCCGAACACCTCCTCAGCTTTACCGGCAGCATAAATGTCAGCGTGGTCAAAAAAGTCTATGCCAGCCTCAAGGGCGCTGTGAATATGTACATCGGCCTCTTGTGGTGACAGATCTGCAATCCGCATACAGCCCAGGGAGATTTCAGCGACCTCCAGCGCACCATTAGCAACGTTAATTCTTTTTACCATTAATTATTCACTCCTTAAATGAAGGTACAGTGTTAAGCTTAGACCTTAGAGTTAGGTGTAAGTCAATAGATTTATAGAGCGGCTTTTCATAGAAACCAAATGGTGTTACCTTAAGAGGTGAAACCGATACCAGCTGACAGAAGGGAGCTGTAATAATGGGATACAGCATCAAAACCATAGCACAAAAAAGCGGACTGAGCCAATATACGCTGCGTTACTACGAACGGGAGGGCGTATTGCCGGTTGTGGCAAGAGATGTTAACGGCAACCGGTGTTTTGACGATGAGGATCTGGAGTTAATTTCGTTAATCTGCTGTCTTAAGGATACAGGGATGGCGATTGCCGATATCAAGCAATTCATTGCGCTTTCGAAAGAAGGGGTAAGTGCTTTGCCCGATCAGCGCAGACTGCTGCAGGAGCATAAAGTGCATATTGATGAGAAGATTAAATTCTTTCAGAGCTTTGCGCAAAAGGTGGACCACAAAATCGCTTATTTTGCCTCCCTGGAGAGTGAAGCGAAAGCAGCCAGACCCTAATCTTGAGCCGTAGGGTCGTATGATTATTGTCGCTGCAATTAAGGATTGGAAATGGTGCAGCCAGTACTTAAGCTTGTAGCGAAACCGGTATAAGAATGAGATGAATTATAAATAGAGTAAGGCCTTATACTGGGTTGAAATCCTTGCGGAGACCGGGTTCCCGGGTTTTCCTAAGTTGCTTATACAGTAGATAGAAGGGCAGCAGAAAGAACGGAATATCCGGGGAAAGCGTAATGCAAAGTCCGTTAGTGTAATGTTATATGACATATAAATTGACCGTTTCTTGACAAAGTGGTTTATAATCTTGACGGGAAGCCTCTTGATGATATGATAAAGGTACTTAAGGAAGCCGATTCCGGATATTGTGTTATATTAATTAACGTGATGCTGCCGGGGCTGCTTGCTTATCAGATGGACTAATCAAATAAGCTCTTGCTCTTGTATAAGCTCAATAATTTGGTTTGAGCGTTTCGACCAGGCGACCGTAAATTGCCCCAGGCTACAGGAGGTATGTGATAGGAATTGCTTTTCACTGTGCGGAGGTATCCGGGTGAGGCAGTGTTTACTATTATGTGCCTTTTGTACCCTGGGTTTTTTGTTGTGTACAGAAGCGTGAAGCTGATCTTGCCTCGTCCGGCCAGAGTGAGGATTCAACCAAATCATAAAGAAGAGGTGTGTATTCATGGGTTATGAACTGATCATTAAAAATGCGAGTATTCCGCAAGGCGACAGACAGGTGCTGACGGACATTCTGGTGAACAAAGGTGTTATCGTGGGGTTCGCCAAGGATATTGACGCGGAGGCCGATACGATTATTGATGCACAGGGCAAATTGGTGCTGCCAGGAGTTATTGATTCGCATACTCACTTTAATGATCCGGGGTTCACACACCGTGAAGACTTCGTTACTGGAACCAGCAGTGCGGCGGCGGGCGGGGTAACGATGATTGTAGATATGCCTTGCTGCAGCGTACCCTCTGTACGTTCGGTGGAGAACCTGCATAACAAGCTGAATGCACTCGAAGGTAAAGGAATCGTCGACTACGCCATGTGGGGCGGGATTACCGGCGAGGATGTACGCAATAATGTGCTGGATATTGTGAAGGAGCAGGCTGCTGAGGGCGTGGTTGCTTTTAAAGTATATATGACACCGTCTGTGCCATCTTACCCGCGTGTGACGGACCCTGAGATGCTCGAAGCCTTCTATGCTGTAGCCGAAACTGGAATGCCCATCGGAATTCATGCTGAGAACTATGCCATCTGCGATTACTATACCCAGAAGCTGAAAAAGGAAGGACGGATGGATTACCCGGCATGGGCTGAAGCGCGCAAGATTCTGGCGGAAAAAGCGGCGATCCAGCTGGGCATCAGCTTCTCGGAGGAATCGGGAGCCCGCCTGCATATCGTGCATATGAGTACGGCGGCAGGCAATCAGCTGATCAAGGAAGCGAAGCTTAAAGGGGTGAAGGTGACAGCGGAGTCCTGTCCGCACTACCTGACGCTGAATGCGGTGGATGCGATGACGGAGTTCGGGACTTTTGCCAAAATAGCACCTCCGCTGCGCCGTCCGGAAGATAATGAAGCGCTCTGGCAGGGGCTGGTGGACGGAACGATTGACTTCATGGCTACCGACCATGCCCCCTATGAGATTGCTACGGAAAAGGATGCGCCGGGCATGGATGTCTGGACTTCTTTTCCGGGGATTCCGGGTGTAGAAACGCTGGTGCCGATCATGATTAGTGAAGGCTACAACAAAGGTAGACTCAGCTTGTCCCGCCTGGTGGAGCTGCTGTGTACGAATCCGGCCATCCATTATGGCCTGTATCCGAAGAAAGGCGCCCTTGAAATCGGCACCGATGCCGACTTCACGATTGTCGATCTGGAGAAGGAATGGACGTTCGATAAAGATAAAATGCACTGCAAACCGAAATATACGCCGTTCCACGGAATGAAGCTGAAGGGCAAGGTGGATAAAACCATTGTCAGAGGCACATTGGTCTACGATGACGAGCTTGGTGTAGTCGGTAAACCGGGCTATGGCGAGTTCGTGAAACGGCAGACGATCAGCGAGCTTCCGCGTTTGCTGAAATACTAGGAGAAGGGGAGAGAACAGAATGGCTAAACACGCGGTAGTAATTATTGATATGCTGAATGATTTCATCCATCCGGATGGAGCACTGACTTGTCCGAATGGGGCGGGAATCGTGCCTGCGATTCAGGAGCTGATCGAATTCAGCCACGAGAATGATATTCAGGTGATCTTCGTACAGGAGGCGCACCGGCAGAATGATGCTGATTTCCGGGTTAGGCCGGTTCATGCGATTAAGGGCACCTGGGGATCGGACTTCATAACCGAGCTGACCCCGCAGCCCGATAAGGGCGATTATATCGTGCAGAAAAGAAGACATAGTGCGTTCAGCTATACGGATATGGATCTTTTTCTCCGTGAGGAGGGGATTGATACGGTGGTAGTTACCGGGGTATGGACCAACGTCTGTGTCCGCTCTACGGCATCCGATGCGATGTACCACACTTACAAGGTCAAGTGTATCAGCGACTGCTGCGCCTCGAAGGATGAGGAGATGCATATCTCGGGTCTGCGGGATATCGGGATTTTTGGAGAAGTGCTGACCCTGGCCGAGTATAAAGAGGTTAATGCTGTTGTAAAAGGCTAATAGGCTAAAAGACTGAAAGACTGAAAGACTGAACCTGTTACTATAAAAGCTCCATGCTGTACGGCGGTTGCCGCTCAGCTGGGGCTTTTTGCGTGAAAGCGGAGTGGAGGGTGTTCCTCTTAATAAACAGATAAATAATCCAGTAAAAACGGTAAATATGCTATTCCATTTGCGGCTGCTAAAAGCTTAAGATGCAGTAAGAGGCCAGGGTCAAATGCCCCAAAGTCAGCTATGTGCACCTTAGTTGTGATCCTGCACTATGAACCTGCGAAGGTCTTGGGTAAAATGAAGTTGGAACTTCTGACGCAGACGGTAAGGGAATCATGGAAGAGAACAAAATTATTGTGAGAGAACATGAAGGAGGAAAATATAATGTTCAGCAACGAGCCTAGTCTGGAGTGGTTGAGCGATGTTTCAGTTTTTAAGGTGAACCGATTGGAAGCGCATTCGGACCATCGTTATTACATGACCATGGAGGAAGCGGAGCGACAAGCCCCGATGGAGCTGCGTCATTCCCTAAACGGAGACTGGAAATTCAGCTACGCGGTGAATGCGGCCAGCCGGGTTGAGGATTTCTATAAGGCGGATTATGATACCAGAGGCTGGGAAGATATTCAGGTGCCCGGACATATCCAGCTTCAGGGGTACGGCAAGCCGCAGTATGCCAACACGATGTATCCCTGGGACGGGCTTGATGCTGTGCGGCCGCCGGCGATTCCGAAGGAGAGCAATACGGTGGGGAGTTATGTGAAATATTTTGAGGTTCCGGCGAATATGGAGAACGGGCCGGTCTTTATTTCTTTTCAGGGCGTAGAGGCGGCTTGTTATGTCTGGCTTAATGGACAATTTGTCGGCTACAGTGAAGACAGCTTCACACCTGCGGAGTTTGAGTTGACCCCTTATTTGCAGGAGGGTGTGAACAAGCTGGCCGTTGAGGTCTATCAGCGCTGCACGGGCAGCTGGCTGGAGGATCAGGATTTCTGGCGGTTCTCCGGTATTTTCCGCGAGGTGTATCTGTATACGGTACCGGAGCTTCATGTGCAGGATCTGCGGATTAACGCGGGGCTGGATGCTGTCTATCAGGAGGGAACGTTAACTGCTGAACTTAGCATGGCAACGGCGGCGGACGCTTTTGTAAAAATCGGGTTGAAGGATGCGGCCGGTGCCGTTGTGGCGGAAACCGAGGGGCAGGTTGTGAAGGGAAAGGCAGCCTTTACCCTGGAGGCAGGTACGGTGTCGCTGTGGAGCGCAGAAAATCCGTATCTCTATAGCGTCTGTATCTCTGTATTCGATGGCCGCGGAGAACTGGTGGAGGCGATTGTGCAGCGGGCGGGGTTCCGCGTGTTCGAACTGAAGGACAAGCTGATGCTGCTGAACGGCAAACGGATTATATTCAAAGGAGTCAACCGTCATGAGTTCAACAGCCGCAGAGGGCGGAACATCACCAGAGAGGACATGATTAAGGACATCATCACCCTGAAGCAGAATAATATCAATGCTGTGCGGACCTCGCATTATCCGAATCAGACGCTCTGGTATGAGCTGTGCGATGAGTACGGTGTCTATGTGATTGACGAGATGAATCTGGAATCCCATGGCTCGTGGCAAAAGATGGGCGCGGTTGAGCCGTCCTGGAACATTCCCGGTGATAAACCGGAGTGGCAGGATATTGTAATGGACCGTGCAGTGTCGATGCTGGAGCGCGATAAGAACCATCCGTCCATCCTCATCTGGTCCTGCGGTAATGAATCGTATGCAGGTGAGGTGATTCTGAACGTGTCCTATTATTTCCGCAAGACCGATCCGGGGCGGCTGGTGCACTATGAAGGGGTATTCCATAACCGTAAATACAATGACACCAGTGATATGGAGAGCCGGATGTACGCCAAGCCTGCGGATATTGCAGAATACCTGGAAGGTCAGCCGGATAAGCCATACATCAGCTGTGAATATATGCATGCCATGGGCAACTCGGTAGGGGGGCTTCATAAGTACATCGAGCTGGAGAGCCGGTATCCGCAATATCAGGGCGGCTTCATCTGGGATTATATCGACCAGGCGCTGGTGGCCAAAGACAGATACGGAGAAGAATATCTGGCCTATGGCGGTGACTTTGACGATCGGCCGACGGATTACAGCTTCTGCGGCAACGGGATTGTTTTTGCCGACCGGACCGTGACTCCGAAGATGCAGGAGGTGAAGTTCCTCTACCAGAACATCCGGCTTGTACCGGAACGGGATGCAGTGAAGATCATCAACGGTAATCTGTTCGCGGGGACGGAAGGGCTGCGGCTGGAGTTTCGGCTGTACCGGGAAGGGCGGCAGATCTTCAAGGGGCAGCAGGAGGTGGCGGTTGCGCCGCAGGCAGAGGCGCGGATTCCGCTTGCGCTGCCGGATGTGTCAGGAGCTCCGGGAGAGTACACGCTGGCGGCAAGCCTGTTGCTGAAGGAAGCGGAGCTGTGGGCTGAGGCGGGATTCGAGACGGCTTACGGAGAGTACGTCTTCCGGATTGAAGCCGCTGAGGCTGCGGAGGACCTAGAGGATGTTATGCTGCCTGCGGCCGGAGAGTTCAGGGTGATCGAGGGAGACGTGAACATTGGCGTAACCGGCCGCGGATTCGCTGCCCTGTTCTCCAAGCAGGCAGGTTCGCTGGTGTCGCTCTGCTACGGGGGGCGTGAGATGATTGCTACTCCGCCTGCTCCGCTGTTCTGGCGGGCAACCACAGATAATGATAAGGGAACTTCGCTTGCTCACCACGCAGGCGGCTGGTTCGCGGCCAGTCTTGCCCGCAGCTGCACGGCGGTAAGGCTTGAGACCGGGAAGGACCGGGCCACGGTGACCTTTGACTATGAATTCAGCATCAGCCGGGAGCTGAAGACCCGTATTGAATATACGGTCTACGCAGACGGCAGGCTGCGGGTCCGTATGGTCTATACCGGAGCAGCCGGCTTGCCGGATGTGCCGGTTGTGGCCGTGTCTTTCCGGATGTCCGCCGATTATGGAGAGTCGGACTGGTATGCCCGCGGGCCGGAAGAGAATTACAGTGACCGCGCGTCTGGAGCGCGTCTGGGCCGCTTCCGGCGTAAGGTGACGGAGCTGCCGTCACCTTATCTGGTGCCGCAGGAGTCCGGCAACCGTACCGGCGTACGCCAGGTACGCATTACGGACGAGCGCGGCCGCGGGCTGCAGATTCAGGCGGCTGCGGGAGAGCCGCTGGAATGTACGCTGTCGCCATACACAGCGTTCGAGCTGGAGCAGGCAGCGCATCCTTATGAGCTGCCCAAGGTGCACTACACGGTTGTCACCATTGCCGCGCAGCAAATGGGTGTCGGCGGTGATGACAGCTGGGGCGCGCCGGTACATCCGGAATACCGGATACCTGCTGACCAGCAGCTGGAGTGGGAGTTCTGGATGACTGCGGCGTTGCCGGAGACGGAGTAAGTATTAGTACAATAACCCCGCAAAGTGGGACTTTTGCTTCGATGATTACCCAGGTACTTTGCGGGGACCCCGAAATATATACATTCTTATCTAGTGAAACAGGCCATCAGCGGAGGAAACCGCTGATGGCCTGTTCTCATGAAAAGCGCTGGCGGTACTCCCGCGGTGACAGCCCCTCCAGCTTCATGAAGGTGGAGCTGAAGTAAGGCGCCTGGTT
Organism: Paenibacillus sp. IHB B 3415; assembly: GCF_000802655.2. NCBI lineage: Bacteria > Bacillati > Bacillota > Bacilli > Caryophanales > Paenibacillaceae > Paenibacillus > Paenibacillus sp. IHB B 3415. The sequence continues at coordinate 7,829 of NZ_JUEI01000108.1, forward strand.
GAAGCCGACCTCTTCGGCAATCCGGGCGATAGGGAAGCTGGTCTGCATCAGCAGCAGCTTGCTCTGCTCGATCCGGTAACGGAGCAGATATTCCATCGGTGCACAGCCATACGCCTTGTTCATGCAGCGGGCAATATAGACCGGATGAAAGTTAAGGCTGTCTCCGAGCATCGCCGTAGTGATCTCTTCGCGGTAATGGGCACGGAGGAAGGAGGCGGCCTGCTCGGCGCATACAGTGGACTGGGAGCTGTGCTGCTCCGGCTTCACGGAAGCAGCAAGCAGCTGCAGAATGTCCTGGAAGAGAGTCTGCTGCCGGAAGCGGACCGATTCCAGGTGGGCAGTGGCTTGCAGCTGCCCCAGCTGGGCTAGCAGCTCTTCGATCTTGGCTGGCTGCAGCAGAGTGACGAATTGCGACAGCGCGAGGTTAAACGAGCTGATATTGAAGAACGAAGCGGGCAGGCCGCCCACCGGCTCATTCGGGCTGCCGGAATCAAGCGCGGAACCGGGCTGCGCGGGCCAGTCATGGAAGGTTTGAAAATGAAGCCAATAATAGGCAGTCTCCTCCCGGCAGCCCTCCGTTCCGAAGTGGTGGCAATCCGGACGAAGGATTAAGGCATCTCCTGCCTTCACCGTAAACCGCCGCTCCTCTTCACCGATGTACAGGCAGCCTTGCCGGACGACGAGCAGATCGAATACTTTGATATGCTGGCGGTTCGGATGCTGATAGCCGGGCGGGTAGTGATTGAAGCCGCTTGCAATATAATGCGGCAGGGGAGGAATGCGGAATAGGAGCGGATTCATTAGGGTAGCCTCCTGCAGGATGGTTTGAATATTGAAAGTTTAGGTTTGAGATATGGTACATTTTCCAGAGTATATCATCTATAATTTATTTCGAGCAAGCTTGAATTGCAAGGCTTGATTACACAGGTTATCGCAGCCGCATATCGGCAGAGGAGGGTTTATTCCATGAAACCCATGGGTGGGAAGAGCGGACTGTGGATGCTGGCCTGGCCAATATTTATTGAAATATTTCTGCAAACGCTGCTCGGGACAGTGGACACTATCATGGTCAGCCGAATCTCTGATGATGCCGTTGCCGTTGTAGGCATTTCGAATCAGTTATTTGGCGCTTTGATTACACTGTTTACCACGTTCGCCGGAGGTGCAGGAATACTGATTGCGCAGCGGCTCGGCTCTGGCCGCAATGAAGAGGCGCGTACGATTGCGATTATGGGAGTTACCGTAAGCACTATCCTGGGGGTTGCCTTCAGTGTCAGCTTGTTTCTGTATGCCGATCCGGTTGCACGGATGCTTCATATTTCAGGAGATCTGATTCCGCTATCTCATGTCTACCTCACTTATGTGGGCGGCGGATTGTTCATGGTTGGAATGACTGCCTCTCTAGGCTCTGCAATCCGCAATACAGGCAATACGCGCGGGCCGATGTATACGGGAGTGGCTGTGAATGTTATTCATATTCTGCTCAATTATATTCTGATCTTCGGCATGTTCGGCCTGCCGGAGATGGGACTGAGCGGCATTGCGGTCTCCACGATGATCAGCAGGCTGATCGGTGTGGCTGTACTGCTGTATATGTTCAGCAGCGCATTTGAGCGCAGAATCAGACTACCGGATTTCCGGACCTTCCACCGCAAATTATTCGTGGAGATCGTCAGGATCAGCTGGCCGCTGGGACTGAACTCCTCCTCCTGGGTATTATCGCAGCTGGTGATTTATTCTTTTCTCGCCCTGCTGGGTGCCAAGGAACTGGCTGCACGTACCTATCTGAACACGCTGGAGTCCTTCTGCTTCACGCTGGGTTATGCCATCGCTATGGCCGGGCAGATTCAGATCGCCTATCTCTTCGGTGCCAAGCAGACGCAGGAGGCCTATCGTGCAGCATACCGGACGCTATACATCGGGCTGGCCATCGTCAGCGCCAATGTGCTGCTATTGTATTTGTTCGGCCGGTCGCTGCTCGGATTCTTCACTGCCGATCCGGAGATTGTCGCTATCGGCGTATCCCTGCTGGCGCTTAATCTGCTGCTGCAACCGTGCAAAATGCTGAATATGGCCATGGGCAACTCGCTTAATGCGATCGGTGACACCCGCTATACCATGGTGGTCTCGATGATCTCCATGACGCTGATTGGCGTAGGCGGCTCCTACTGGCTCGGAATTTCGTCCGGCTGGGGGCTACTGGGTATCTACTGCTGCATGATTGCCGATGAAGCGGCAAGAGGAGGACTGGTGCTGCTGCGCTGGCGGAAACGAAAGGTGCTGAGTCAGGCCGAATCGCAGTTTGCCGGGCGCCAGCAGGGAGTGAGGGAGAAGCCGGCCGTGGCTTGTTCGGTAGAGCTTTAAAAGTATATATGATGATATAAGCGCGGGAGTACGCACACCATTCCCCCGGATTCTTCTCCTGAAGGAGAGTAATCCGGGGGCTTATTTGCGTTCAAGCGTGGTTACTGCACAAAAGTATGAAATGTACACCCTGGGGTTGGCAATAAAATACAGGAATAGCTGTAAGGTTCACTGTTCAGCTGCAGGAGGTATCTTCTATACTCAGGGCATCATCCATTGGACGAAGCCATAAGGGCCGCGAGGGGCGGAGGCTTCAGAGCCAGTGCCGCCAACTTATATAGGTATAGGAGAGTGAAGGCTTTGAGACACCGTAAGCGCAAGTCGGGTATGCCACTCGCTATCCAGCTTCCACTGAAGGGAACAGGCGGGCTGTCCCCGCAGATAGAGTCCGGCACGCGGAAGAGAAGGAAGAAGGGATTTCTGCATGAGCTGATTCATAACCGGATTCTTTTTCTGATGCTGCTGCCGGCGCTGCTGTTCTTCCTGGTCAATTCGTATTTCCCGATGGTCGGCGTGTATTATGCGTTCACTCAATTTGATTTCAATTCCGGATTGTTCGATGCTCCCTTCGTGGGTCTGAAGAACTTCGAGTTTCTCTGGAAATCGGGTACGCTGATCAAGCTGACGCTCAATACAATCGGCTACAATCTGGCCTTCATTCTGCTCGGCAACGTACTGGCGATTGTCTGTGCGATTCTGCTTAGCGAGCTGCGCCACAAATGGTTCAAGAAACTGACCCAGTCGATTATGTTCCTGCCGTATTTTGTTTCTTTCGTTATTCTGAGCGTCATCGTCTACAACGTGTTCAATTATGATAGCGGTTTCTTGAACACCTTGCTGGCCCGGTTCGGAGCGGGACCTGTGGATGTCTATAATAAGCCGCTGGTCTGGATCTTCCTGATCATCCTGTTCTATCTGTGGAAAAATCTCGGCTACAGCATGGTTATCTACCTGGCGGCCATCACAGGGATCAGCGATGAGTACTATGAATCGGCCAAAATTGACGGAGCGCATATTTTTCAGCGGATCTGGTATATTACGGTGCCGATGCTGAAGTCTACCTTCGTTGTGCTGCTGCTATTCTCACTCGGAAGCATTATGAAGGGGCAGTTTGACCTCTTTTACCAGCTGATCGGCAACAACGGGGTGCTGTATAACACAACAGATATTCTGGATACGTACGTCTTCCGCTCCCTGAAGGTGACCTTTGATATCGGCATGGCGACGGCGGCGGGTCTGTATCAATCCCTGTTCGGCTTCATCCTGATCATGACGGTGAACTACATTATCCGCAAAATCAATGATGATTACGCGTTGTTTTAGGAGGAGAGAAAGAGCATGCATATTAAAGACGATCACTATACCAGACTGCTGCAGGGGCTGGCGTACACGGTTATTATCATCGGCTCGCTGGCGTGTCTGATCCCGTTTCTGCTGATTATATCGGCCTCGCTGTCCTCCAATGAATCGATTATCAGGGACGGTTACCATCTGATTCCTGCAGAATTCTCACTGGAAGGATACAAGACGGTGTTCACTTTTCCGGATGAGGTATTGCGCGCATATGGCGTTACTCTGTTCACTACACTTACTGGGACGACGCTGGGGCTGTTCTTCATGACTATGGCTGGTTATGTGCTGGCCCGCAGGGATTTCAAATACCGCAATACGTTCTCGTTCTATATCTATTTCACCACGCTGTTCGGCGGGGGCCTCGTGCCCTGGTACATTATGATGACCAAATATCTTCATCTGACCGACTCGTATGGAGCATTGATTCTGCCGGGGCTGATGACGCCGTTCCTGATTATTCTGATGAAGAACTTCATCCGTTCTGCTGTTCCTGAGGAGCTGTTCGAATCTGCCAAGATTGACGGGGCGGGTGATTTCAAAATATACTGGCGGATTGTGCTGCAGCTGTCGATGCCCGGCATTGCCACGGTAGGACTGTTTCTCGCGCTGACATACTGGAACGACTGGTTCTCGTCTTCCCTGTTCATCAATGACACACATAAGTATCAGCTGCAGTTCCATCTGTACAATGTGATCAACTCGGCTTCGTTCATTGCGAATATGGGGGCGGGAACCGGGGTAAGTCTCGGGGCAGACCTGCCTACAGAGTCAACGAAAATGGCGATGGCCATCGTTGTCACCGGACCTATTCTGTTTCTGTACCCGTTCATTCAGCGCTATTTCGTTAAAGGCCTGACGATCGGCGCGGTAAAAGGTTAGAACCTTGTAGCGGCTCCGCGCTGTTCTTCGCGGCTGCTATTCGGCTAACATAGATATTGTGAGGAGCTGAACCAGGAAGCTGTATTATCAAACAACACTTTTGGGAGGGTTCATGATGAGCAAGAATGCACGGAAAAAACCGCTGGCTGTCCTGACAGCCATGCTGGCGGTCTCGCTGCTCGCTGCGGGATGCGGCGGCAGTAACGGCAACAATAAAGAGGCAGCGGGCAGCACGGATAGCGGTAAAAACAACACGGCTGCGGCAACAGAGGGCAGTACGACTGCTACGGCAGAAGCCGGAATTGACACCTCCAAGAAAGTGGAGCTGCAGTTCTACATGCTCGGCGATGCGCCGAAGGATCTGCCGGCGATTGAAGCCGAAGTCAACAAGATGGCGGCAGCGGAGCTTAATACAACGGTTAAATTCAACTATACGAGCTGGACGGACTGGGATCAGAAATACAAGCTGCTGCTCTCCTCGGGCCAGGCGATTGACCTGATCTTCACTGCAGACTGGACCCAGTATGCTTCCTATGCGAAACGCGGCGCATTCCTGGCCCTGGATGAATTGCTGCCTAAGGCCGCGCCAGAGCTGCAGAAATTCGTTCCTGAGTCGATGTGGGAGGATGTTAAGGTAGACGGCAAAATCTATACAGTGCCTGCGACTTACAAAGAATATGTGACCAACGGTTTCGTCTGGCGGGAGGACCTGCGGAAGAAATACAATCTTCCACAGCCTACGGATCTGGCCAGCTATGAGGCTTACATGGACGGAATCCGCCAGAATGAACCGGATATGATGCCGGCCTCCCTGAACAGCGACATCGGCAATAATCTTCATTACATTTATACAGAGCTGAATAAGATGGTCGGCGCGCTGCCATATGGGATGGGCGTGAAATATGAATCGCCTACTGAAGTGTACTCGTACTGGGGCTCCGATGAGCAAAAAGAAGAGCTGAAGGTCATGAAGCGCTGGCAGGAAAAAGGCTTCATTCCCAAGAATGTGCTGAATATTAAGGATACGATGCAGGACCCGATTACTTCCGGCAAGGCGGCGAGCATGTTCGGGGATAATCCAACGCGCTTTAATGATATGGTCATGAAGATCAGCACCACACATCCCGAATGGGAGCTGGGGTATTATCCGTTCGGTAAGACAACGGGGTATGCGACTCCGGTACATCCGGTTCACAATGGTTTTGCGATTCCGAAGAGCAGCAAGAATCCGGATCGGGCGCTCGCTTTCTATGAAAAGCTGGTTCTGGACAAACGCTACAACCAGCTGACCGAATATGGTATTGAGGGCAAGAACTATACCGTAGAAGACGGGTATTACAAGCTGCTTGGCACCAGCCAGACCAACGGCTTCACCCGGGAGGGCATGAACGGCTGGGCGTGGAGAAATCCGGAGTATATGCTGTTCGACAAGGGTTTTGACGGAGTGAAGGCAATCTTCGATGAGCTCGACAAGATTCAGAAGCCGGATCTATTCCTCGGCTTTGCAGAGGACTATTCTTCCTATCAGGCAGAGAAAGCGGCGCTGGAGCAGGTCGAGAAGCAATATCTGTTCCCGCTCGAAGCGGGATTGGTGGAGGATATCGACAAGGGGCTGGAAACCTTCATGCAGAAGGCCAAGCAGGCCGGACTCGAGAAGATCCAGGCGGAGTGGACGAAGCAGTGGAATGCTTATACTGCGGAGAAAGGTATTAAGTAGAGAGGGGCCCCGGAAGCCGCATGGCTTTTGGGGCTTTTTTATGGGCAGGTGGCAGGTGCGGGTGCAGGGGCGGGTACAAGTGCGAGGTGCAGGGCGGGTGCGAGTGCGAGGTGCAGGTGCAAGTGCGGGTGCAACGGAGGCGCATTGGGTGGACGCTCCGAAAACGGAATGATGTTCCGATCGCTGTTGTATCCGGATTTTATTTATTTTTACCTTAGCGGTGAAAATCCGTATACAAAGGCGACCGCTGCCGCTTCTCCACATTCATTCCGTCTTCTCCGCTGTTTAAGCGGTAGCCAGACCTGCATACAGCACTCGAAGAGCAAAAGCCACGTCAGACATCCGCTTCCGTGGCAGGGGAGGAGAGCAGAAAAGCCCGTCTCCGTGTACTTGGAGACGGGCCAAAGCGGAGGGAATATCTCCGTAGAGTTAGTGACGGCTTGGTGTTCCACCAAAGCGAGGGAACACCAAGCAAAGCGTGAGAACATCCAGCAAAGCGGAGGGGGCATCTCCGAGTAGTTAGAGGCGGGCTTGGTGTTCCACCAAAGCGAGGGAGCAACCACCAAAGCGTGGGAATATCTAGCAAAATGGAGGGAGCACCTCCGTAGAGTTAGAGACTGGCTTGGTGTTCCACCTAAGCGAGAGAGCATCCACCAAAGCGGGAGGAATATCTCCGTAGAATTAGAGATAGGCTTGGTGTTCCACCAAAGCGTGAGCATCCACCAAAGCGAGGGGCTTCTTCGTGTACTGGAGACTAATCTTGCACAAAATACAACATTCCCGCTCAATATGCGCTAGCTAAGCGGGGATTGTTGTATGAAATGCAACATTTCGCCTCATTCTAGCGAATAATCGCGAGGATTGTTGTATTTCCTACAACAATCCTTGAAAATTCCCCTGTATTGTTGGCTTAGAGTTGTAATACGTATAGGGCTGTTGATTAGCTAATTTTTGGAAGTGAAAAACGTTGCATTGGCT
>NZ_JUEI01000109.1:0-22713 GCF_000802655.2 Paenibacillus sp. IHB B 3415
CTGGACACGATACTGGAGGAAGCAGGGAGCGCCATCCAGTATGGACAATCCGGCCTGGCTGCCCTGCGGCAGGATTTGCCGGCCATCCGCGAAGAGGTGCATAACGCAGCGGGGGGCATGACAGAGAAGATGGCGGCATTCAGCAATCTGGTCACTAACGTACTTCCGCGTATTAAGGAAGGACTGCCGGGGGCCGGGGCACAGATACACGAAGCGGCCGAATTTGCCAGAACCGGACTGCCTGCGGCGGAGGTGAAGTTCCGCAAGGCAGCGGATTTCATTACTGCCGGATTGCCGCGGGCAGACCAGGGAGTGGAACGCGCGGCGGAGCTGGTGCGCAGCGATTTGCCTGCACTGGTGGCAGGCGTCCGCAAGGCGGCAGCGACGCTCCGCGATATCAAAGAAGAGGTGGATCTGGAGGAAATTGCCCAGCTGCTGGGCGGCGATATCCAGAGCCAGAGTGATTTCCTGGCGAATCCGGTTGTACTGAAGCAGCAGACGTTATATCCGATTCCCAACTATGGATCGGCGATGACGCCTTTTTATGTCGTGCTGTCCCTATGGGTAGGCGGTACCCTGCTGATCTCGCTGCTGCGCACGGCTGTGGATACCGGCGGAATCCGTTACCTTGGGTATCAGCTCTATTTCGGACGTCTGCTGACCTTTCTTACAGTCGGTATTCTTCAGGCGCTGGTGGCAGTGCTGGGCAATATCTTCCTGCTAGGCTGTTATGTTGCTGATCCGGTCTGGTTTGTCCTGTTTGCCGTACTGATCAGCGTGGTATTCGTGACGATTGTCTTCACGCTGGTCTCGGTGTTCGGCAGTATCGGCAAAGGGATTGCCATCGTATTTATGGTGCTGCAGTTCTCCAGCTCCGGCGGCACCTTTCCTATTAGTACCACCGGACACTTTTTTCAGGTACTGAATCCGTTTATGCCCTTTACCTATGCGATCAGCCTGCTGCGTGAAGCTGTAGGCGGTCTGCTGCCGGAGGTAGCGATCCGTGATGCGCTGCTGCTGGTCCTGTTCGGCGTGCTTGCGCTGCTGCTGGGTCTTACGCTGCAAAAGCCGATGCAGGGCTTCATCCGTAAAGCGGCCGCGCAGGCAGAAGAGTCGAAGCTGATTTCATAGATAAAATGGGGATATATAACATTTATTCCGTCTTTGTCAACCTATTTTGAACCGTTCAAACCGGATTGACCTGTATAATTGGGGGATTTATTATATAGGAATATCTGGATTAATATTCGAATATATGGTTTTTTGAGGGGCGGTATTGGTTTGCATCATAAGACTACAATTCAAGCGGAGCTGGCCGCTTTCCTAAGAAATGAAGGAATGACGATTAATCAATTCGCAGGGGTATCCGGCGTTAACTCCGGAACACTGAGCAGTATTATTAACGGCAACCGTCCCATTGCCATGCAGCAGCTGGACCGGATTACCTCCGGGATGGGGCTGGCTGAAGGGGCGTTCTACGAACTCTATATAGATGAATGTGTCATTCATTCCACACCCGACTGGCGGCGTCTGGGCCCCTTCCTCCACCGCTGCGCAGAGCTGAACAAACTGGAGTGTATCCGGCAGGTCGTTCTTATTATAATGGACAATATTACATATGCTCCTGTGCTGTTTGATACAGCGGAGCAATTCTACGGGCAAGGCAACTATCAGGCGGCGGCTCTGCTCTATGAGGGCGTTGCCGACAGTGAGAAATACCAGCATTCGGAGCGTCTGGCCTTATGCCAGTACCGGCTGTTCACCATTCGGGTCGGCCAGGACCGGGAGGCGGATTTCCGGGCAGCCACGCGGTTCGAATATTTCGTGGAGCGGCTGGATGAGAGCGATCAATTAGGCGCTTTGCAGCAGCTGGCCGATGTCTATCTGTCATTGCAGTACTGGGATAAGGTATGGCTGCTGGCCGAAGAGCTGTACCGTAAGACAGCGATTCAATATGAGATTAAGCATCACAAAGTCAGAAAGCAGAAAGAGCTGAAGGAACCTCCGAAGCCGCTATGCTTCTATATTTTATACGCCTACTGGCTGCAGTCCGTGGTATGTGACGGGCGCGGCGAATATGAGCGTGCTTTGCATTATGTAACTTTATATTCAGAAATGGACTGGATTGTGGAAGATTCAGAGGAAGTCCGGCAAATTAAAGAGTATTTCAGCAGTCAGGCAATAGTTAACACTTATCTGTTCCGTTTAATGTGCGGAGATTTGGAAGTGCTTCATAACTATGTGGAGTATATTGGCACGGGCGGCACCGGCCTGCTCCCCGGAATGCTGAAGGCCGTTCAGGCAGCCAACCGGTTTCACTGGAATGTGGATGAGCTGATTGGGCGGTTCCTGCCGCAGGTAGAGCAGGAGTGGTCTGCCCCGGGGCATGGCAAGCCGGGAGCGGACCTGCCGGATAAATACGCGGAATTGCTCTATGAACTGGCGGGATATTACCTGCGTGCCGGAGAGCAGGAGCAAGGATTCCGCTACTTATTCCAAAGCCTGGAGGCTTCGGCGGAACTGGGCAGCGAGACCTGTGTGATCCGCTGTGTGCGATTGTTTGAGCAATATCGGCCACAGGCTTCGGCTGCGCAGCAAGAGGACTATAAGCAGCTGATCAATAAAGTACAGACTGCCCATGCCAGCAGACACATCGCGCCGGCAGGCAAATTGTAAGAGGAATATTATCCGCTATAGGCTTGCAACTATAGTAAAGCACCGTCCCATTTCCGGACGGTGCTTTTAAGTGCAGGTATTTGCTGCAAATGGAATTGCAGGGCGGGCTATGCCGTATAAGAACACAACCTGGCATATTCTCCTCCCGCACTTGCTTATCTTGCAGGTGCAAAATCAGCCACTTCACGCAGAATGCCTTCAATGACTTCCAGTGTATCCGGCTGAAGAACGGCATTAACGGCTTCGGCGTTCTCTTCGATCTGCCCCGGTTTGCTGGCCCCGATCAGCGCCGAGCTTACTCCGGGCTGCCGCAGTACCCAGGCCAGTGCCAGCTGGGATAGCTTGAGGCCTAGCTCTGCGGCCACTGTATCCAGCTTGGCGACAACATCCAGCACATCATCCCGGAGGTAGCTGCGGATGACACCATTCACTGAATCATCGGACCCGCGCGTTCCTGCCGGAGGCTGCTGGCCTGACTTATATTTACCGGTCAGAATCCCCTGGGCCAGCGGGGAGAAGACGACCTGCCCCAAGCCTTCGCGCACGGAAACCTCAAGCACTTCCTCCTCAATATACCGTTCGAACATATTATAGATCGGCTGGTTGGAGGCGAGCGGGCGGAGATTCAGCCTGCGGCTGATGCCGGCTGCATTCGAGATTTGGGCAGCGGTCCATTCGCTGACAGCCGAATAGAGGATTTTACCCTGTGCGGTTAGATCGTCGAGTGCGCGAAGCGTTTCTTCCACAGGAGTTTCGTTATCGAACCGGTGGCAGAAATAGACATCAATATAGTCCGTATCCAGACGGCGTAGACTCGCTTCACACTGCTCCATAATATGCTTGCGGGAGAGCCCGCGGTCATTCACACCATCGCCCATCGGGAAAAACACCTTGGTGCTAAGCACATAATCCGAACGTGTATAGGAGCGCAGGGCGGCGCCGACCGCTTTTTCACCTTCACCGCGGTTATAGGCATTAGCTGTATCAAAGAAAGTGATACCGCATTCAAAAGCTTTGGCAACACAGGCATCTGCCGCCTTCTGTTCCGCCGCCGTGCCATAAGTAAGCCAGCTGCCCAAGCCGATTTCACTGACTTTAAGTCCTGTATTGCCCAGTTTTCTGTATTTCATCTTCTTCCCATTCCTTTCATAGTTTTTTTGTGTACTTTTTTAGGTTGTCTCTGTGTTTTTTCTGTTATGATGAGGACCAGTCCAGTTGATCGTAACATATCCTCTTAATTAAGTGTAAGAACATAGAGAGTTTCCTTTCTAATTATCCAAATGGCTAATAATGCCGGCTCTGACTGGGCAATCGGGTACTACAATATGAACGGTGACAAATAGGAATAACGGGCAAAGTTCATACAGTGTGGAAATTAAAAATAAGTTTAAATAGTTAAATATGGATTTTGGAATGGAGTTTTAGAAATATGATGGAGAAGATGAATACCCGGAGTCCGGTCATTTGCAATTTAGAGGATGCTGCAGACCGGATGATTGAACTGTTAAGCCAGATTTTTACGTCAAATACGATTATGATTACGATTCACGGTTTAGGCTTGGTTCCCCTGCTGCGGACCTTCAACCGGGAAGAGCCTATCATGAAGGAGGAGGACAATTTCGTCCTTCTTGATCCTATTCGCAGTCTGGTTATTCTTAATGACAATAAGCCGACACTGGTCGCTGACACGCATGATCATCCCGGCTCCACTGCCCTTGAATTTATACATTCACGGGGCATACACTCGTTCATTGGCGTTCCTCTGATCACGGAGCAAGGGGAGTCTGTGGGGACGATCTGTCTGATGGACCCTGCAGCCGGCCTGCATACGAAGGAAGACCTGGATATATTAAGTGCCATGGCCTATTTTTTCACCTATATTATGAATTTGGAACGAAAAGTTGAATTCATAGAACGGCAGAGCCAATCCAAGCTGGACCTGTTTGCCATGCTCAGTCATGAAATCCGCACCCCGATGAACGGCATTATCGGCATGACCGATCTGATGATGACGACTGAAATGGACGAGCAGCAGCAGTATTACATGGAGATTATTGAATCGAGCAATGCCAAGCTGCTGCAATTTCTGAATGATGTTCTGGATTTCAGCAAAATGGAAGCGGGCAAGCTGGTCATTGAAAAGGAACCGTTTGATATTATTACCGCGCTGGAGGAGAGCGTCTATTTGTTCTCCACCAAGGCTTTTGAGAAAGATCTGGAAGTGATTCTGAATGTGGATTCGGAAATTCCCCTGTATGTTCTGGGTGATGCCCCCAAGGTACGCCAGATCATCATGAATATAGTAAGCAATGCCCTGAAGTTCACCCACGCTGGGGAAATCCTTATCGAGCTGAAATCATTGCCTGTCCTCCGTGAAGAAATAGGAATAAGGATTACGGTGCAGGATTCTGGAATAGGTATTGCGGAAGACAAGCTGAAGCTGCTGTTCAACAAATATACCCAGGTTCACCAGAGCAGCGAGCTTCATCATTACGGAGGGACCGGACTGGGACTGGCAATCTGCAGACAGCTGGTGGAGCTGATGGGGGGAGAGATCTCCGTTGAAAGCCGGGAAGGGGTAGGGACGAAGCTGGAGGTCACTCTGTATCTTGAAAAGTATACAAGCCTGCCCTCGATTCCCTTCGAGAAGGATGTGCTTGACGCAATTAAGATTCTGGTCGTTGATGATAATCAGACCAGTCTGCATGTTATCTCTTCGGTACTCGAGGACTGGAGTGTGGCAGTTACTTCCGCCGAGACTGCTAAGCAGGCAATGGACTTTTTGGCAGCTAACAACGATTATGATCTGATCCTTATGGACAAGGATATTGAGGGCACAGAAGCTACAGAGATTGCCAAGCAAATGCGTCAGCTTGCTCCGGGCAGGAAGCTGCCCGTAATTCTGCTTGCTCCCTTGGGAACGAATCTGGACGAGGAGACCAAAGCGCAGTTCGCCTCCATCATTATCAAGCCCATCCGCAAGGTGCATCTGCTCAATAACATATTGGCTTTGCTGAAGCACAGCAAGCCGGAATCCTAATTGCGCATTCTCCTGATATAATTGAATTAAATTATAAGGCGAAAGGTGATTAGTACATGTCTATGTCAATTTCCGGAGCTAACAAGGTATTTCTGTTTCAAGGGGATTCGATTACAGATGGCAACCGTGACCGGGGCAATGATCTTAACCATATCCTCGGGCACGGCTATGCATACATAGTTGGCAGCAAATTAGGCAATGAGCTGGCGGAGCTGCGGCCGGTATTCCATAACCGCGGGGTGAGCGGAGACCGGATCTCCGATCTGTATGCGCGCTGGAATGAGGATGCGATCTATCTGCAGCCGGATGTGCTCAGTATCCTAATCGGGGTTAATGATATCTGGAGTACGATGATGGGCGACCCGGGTGGCATCACGGACCGCTTCGAACGCGCTTACCGCCATGTGCTGGAAGAGACACGCGAAGTGTTGCCGCAGACCCGGCTTGTTCTCTGCGAGCCGTTTCTCCTGAAGACAGGCGCTCCGGCACAGAACTGGCCGGAATGGCTGAAGCTCCTGACTCATTATCAGGAGGTTGTCCGCAGCCTTGCGGAGGAGTTCCAGGCTGTGCATGTACCGCTTCAGGCTGTTTTTGAGTCGGCCGCCGCAAGAACGGATGCTGTATACTGGGTCTGGGACGGTGTGCATCCAACAGCGGCCGGTCACGATCTGATCGCTGCAGAGTGGCTGAGAATTGTGGGGCAGAGCGGGATTCTGCAAGGGTAAACTAGCCCGGTCTCAGCTCCTATTAGACAAATTCGGATTTCAGTAACAACTGCGACAATAGAAATAAGAGTAACACCAGCAAAAGCAAGAGTAAAAGTAAAAGTAAAAGTAAAAGTAACAGTTAAAGCAAGTGCAAAGCATTTACAGCAAAGTATACAAAAGATGCAGAACTAGAGCCTGTTTGAAGCCGGGATGTTACCGGAATTCAAGCGGGCTTTTTGGTTAGGTTACTGTAGGGAAACATGAGTTTCGTCTGTTGCGGATAAGTTTCATTGGGATGTGGAGCGGATCTGCCAGTCAAAGGGATAAATCCTTCTGAATCCGCCTAAAGCAGGCAGCAGGAGGAAATGAAGAGCATTAGTGCCCCTGAATCTGCCGAAAGCGGGCGGCAGACGGGAATGAGGAGCATTAGTGCCCCTGAATCCGCCGAAAGCGGGCGGCAGGCGGGAATGAGGGGCATTAGTGCCCCTGAATCTGCCGAAAGTGGGCGGCAGGCGGGAATGAGGGACAAAAGTGCCCCTGAATCAGCCGAAAGTGGACAGCAGGTGGGAATGAGGAGCATTAGTGCCCCTGAATTCGTCGAAAGCGGCGGCAAGCGGGAATGAGGACCAAAAGTGCGCTTGATTTCACCGGCGGCTGTCTGGAAGTAGTCTGTCTGGAGTGGCGTGGGTGGCCTTAATCTACTTAAGCTGCACAGGCTCCATCAACTCCATAAGCTCCATAAGCTCCAGCTTGATTTGCCTTCCGGGTGATTTTTTTCTTTGCCGGGCAGAGGCTGGCGAAATAAGCTGTTGCTAGTTGCTAGTTGCTAGTTGCTAGTTGCTAGTTGCTAGTTGCTAGTTGCTAGTTGCTAGTTGCTAGTTGCTAGTTGCTAGTTGCTAGTTGCTAGTTGCTAGTTGCTAGTTGCTAGTTGCTAGTTGCTAGTTGCTAGTTGCTAGTTGCTAGTTGCTAGTTGCTAGTTGCTAGGCAAGTTGCTAGTTGCTAGTTGCTAGTTGCTAGTTGCTAGTTGCTTGTTGGCTGCTGGTTATTGGCTACTGGGTGCTGGCTGTTGCTTGTTGATTGCTATTTGCTATTTGCTATTTGCTATTTGCTGTTTGCTGTTTGTTGCTTGATGGCTGCTGTTGGTTGCTGGAGCAGGTGAGCGTACCGTCAGCAGAGTGAAGCGGACTCAAAAGCCCTTATTTCCCGGAAAACCCCTTTTCTGAGGTTTAAGCGGACTGAGAATCAGCTATTTTGTTCATCTGGGCGTGAAACAGGCTGCGGGGGGCCCATTAACGGAATCTGAGTCCGCTTAGCCAGCAAATCTTCCAGATTTGGGCAAAAAGCGGATTTTCAGTCCGTTTGATTAGCTGATGGTCCGGGCAGATGGCTATGATAAGCTCCGCCGAGCACTTGCAGAGAACATGCGGGAGTGCTAACATGCAAATCCGCTTCAGCCATAAAGACTCATCCATGATGGCCTCATCCATTAGGGTGCCAACTCGACTTTATTTTTCAGAAAGAGGCTGCCTGGCGAAAGGAGAGGGAGAAATTCCTCTGAATCCGGCTGGGACGGGGAACTGGTGGAATGAGCGGGAACAATCCCCTTGAATCGGGTTGGAGCGGAGGAAATCCCCCGGTTTATGTTGGGGCGGGGGAACTGGCGGCCTCCCCTTGTACATACGGTAAATCCATGCTCCGCATACGGTGATTTCACTGTTTCTTACAGCGCTTATTGCCCGGCCCCAGGTCCGGGTGACATAATCGAAGAGCAGGCATGTACACAGGAAGGCGTGAAGAATTTGGACTATTTCCGGAAGCAATCGTTCCGCAGTAAATTAAAAACCGCATTCCTGGCCGTGATTCTCCTCTCTGTGCTGATGACCGGAGGGCTGTCCTATTCCATCTCAGCGGCAATCCTGGAGAAGAATGCGCTGAAGCTCACCCAGGATACCGTCGTCAAATCGGCACAGATCATCGACGAGAAGCTGAACAAGCTGACACTGATTATGATGACCTTTATGATCAGCCAGCCTTTTCACGATATGATGAGAGATGTCGTCTCCGGGGACACAGGCAGATATTATACCCACCTGAATGATCTTGATAACGTTTTCTCGCAGGCACGGATTGCCGAGCCGCTGATTCAATCCATCTATGTGTCCACGCCAATCGGGGAGTTCTACCCGTCGTCGATGAACCGCAACCGGCTGACGGAGTTCAAGGATACGTTTCTGTATGAGCGCATTGAACAGGAGAAGAGGAACCTGTGGGTCGAGGGCCATGAGGATATGCTGTTCTCCGGCAAGGACCGGGTGATCTCACTGATTCTGGAGCCCATATTCGATACTCCGGTCAGCGGTGTATATATCGTAGTCAATATCCGCGAAGACGGCTTCCGCAAGCTGGTAAGCGGAGGTACCGGGGGCGGGGCGCGCAGCTTCCTGCTGAACGCGGCAGGTGAGCCCGTGTATTCTGTGAAGGACCCGCTGGTCCAGCAGGCGGTGGAGGGCAGTCATCTGACCGGTATGATCAGCAGCAGCCGGGATCTCAGCAATACGTTTAAGCTGGGCGGTGAATCCTATCTGCTGAACTATGCCCATCTGGGCATCGCGGATTGGACGATGACTACAATCCAGTCCAAAGCCAGCGTGCTGAAGGATATGATCTATGTAAAATGGATGCTTGTGGTGGTGGCCTTCGCTGCCTTCACGGTCACGATGATGGTATCCGGCGCATTTACCCGTTATCTGCTGAGGCCCCTTCAAGGTCTAATGAAGGTCATGAAAAAGGTGGAAAGCAACGATCTGACCGCCAGGTTCGAGAGCAGCAGCGGGGACGAGCTGGCTCAGGTCGGTATCCGGTTCAACCGGATGCTGGAGCAGATCGTAGTGCTGATCGGGGAAGTCACCGAAGCAGAGACGAATAAACGCTCGGCGGAGATTAAGGCGCTGTCGGCGCAGATGGACCCCCATTTTCTGTACAACACCCTGAATACGATCTACTGGAAGCTGAATCTGAAGCAGGTGGAGCAGTCGCAGCGAATGGTAGTGTCACTGTCCCGGCTGTTTCAGCTGGGGCTGAATAAGGGGCAGGAAATCACCACGCTGTCCAAGGAGCTGGAGCATGTCCGCCAGTATCTGGAGCTGCAGTGCAGCTGCTATGAAGGGTTGTTCCGTTATGAAATCCACGTAGAGGATGAAGCTCTGAATATACTCCCTATTCCACGCATTCTGCTTCAGCCGCTGGTGGAGAACAGCATTCTGCATGGCTTCCGCGATCTGGAGAGCGGAGGCGTAATCGGTATAGAAATACTGGACGAGGGAGAACGCTGGCGCCTTATGGTCCGCGACAATGGAGCAGGCATGGAGGAGGATCAGGTCCGTGCGCTGTTCTGGCGGGAATCGGATAAGGGGTATGCCGTGTCCAATCTGATCCGCAGGCTGCAGCTGTATTACGGGGACGGTGCGGTGTTCCGGGTGGACAGCGGGCCAGGCAGGGGAACGGCGGTCATCATATCTTTACCCAAGAGAGAGGAGCATCAGGATGGACGATAATGGTGTGATCAGCTTGTGCATTATAGACGATATCAAAAGTGTAGTCGCAGGACTCACCTGCATGAATTGGGCGGAGCAAGGTATCCGGGTGGCGGGTACGGCAGCCAACGGGGAGGATGGGCTGGACATGATCTCGGAGCTGCGCCCGGATCTTGTCATTACGGATATACGGATGCCGAGGATGGACGGGCTGTCCATGCTGCGCGCCGTGCTGGAACGCCACCGGGACTGTAAGGTGATTCTGATCAGCGGCTATGCCGACTTTGAATATGCGCAGCAGGCTGTCCAGCTTGGCGCTTTTGACTTTGTCGTCAAGCCGTTTACGGAAGAGGATATTATGAAGGCGGTGCTGCGGGCGAAGGCGGAGATTATGGAAGAAAGGTCGAAGCTGCTTACCCTGCGGGAGATGGAAAAAAGATTGCGGGAGAGTCTGCCGGTACTGCGGCAGGAATATTTCGCCCTGCTGGTCAGCCACCGTACAACCTGGGAGCAGGCGGCAGCCCGCTGGGAATTCCTGAATATCGATCTGAACCCGAAGGGGTTTGTGGTCATGCTGCTTGAGATCGATCACTTTCAGGAGCGGGCAGCCGAGCTGTCCATCCGCGAGGTGGAGCTGATCCGCTTCTCGCTGCTCAATATCACGCAGGAGACGATTGCCGAGCATGTGAGGTGCGTAGTCTTCCGCGCCAGACATAACCGCTATCTGGCGGTTATGAATGACTGCAGCGCGGTCAGTGCAGTGGAGATCGCCGAACGCTGCTGCCGGAATATTGAACGCTACACCAAGTTCACCGTATCGGTCGGGGTCGGAGGCAGAGTGGAGGAGACGAGTGAGCTGCCTGATTCCTATCTGCAGGCCAACCGGGCGCTGGCCTATCATCTGTTCACAGAAGGCAATGCAGCCATCCGCTATGACGATATTCTCCCGGCCGGCAGCCAGGAGCCGCTGTCCCTGGAATACAAGGACGAGCTGCTGCTGGCTCTGCGCTCCGGCAATGCCGGAAAGGCAGCGGCCATTCTGGAGGATATCTCGACGGGCCTCCAGAGTCTTGTCTCCCGGCAGAATCCGGATTATCTGCTCAGCTTGTACGATGAGCTGGCTGCCTCGGCGATCCGGAGCTTCTATGAGCTGATTCCGTATGCGGATATTCAGCCGCTGATCCAGAGGTTCAGGGCCGTTCAGGGAACAGCCGGACTGCCGCTGGCCTCTCTGCAGCGGCAGCTGCTGGAGCTATGCGTGGAAGGGGCCGCACTGGTGCGCAAGAACAGCCTGTCCGAGGGGCAGAAGGTCATCTATGCTTCACTCGATTATATTCAGAGCCATCTCTCTGAGGATATAACGGTAGGGGATTGCGCCGCTCATGTCCATCTCAGCGCGAGCTACTATTCCAGTCTTTTCAAGAAGGTGACCGGAATGACGGTCACACAGTATGTGACCACGGAGAAGATCCAGAAGGCCAAAGCGCTGCTGGTAGAAGGGATGCCGGTGCAGGAGGTCGCCCTTGCAGCAGGTTACGAGGAGCGGCGGTATTTTAGCGAAATGTTCAAAAAAATCACCGGGCAGACACCTTCGGAATTCAGGGCAGGCTATCATCCTGACCGTCCGGAGGAGAAACCTTACCGATGACGAAGCCAGATCCGCATCGTTCCGGCGTCATTTATGCTAACTATTTCGCACACATGAAGCCCCACTCCGTGAAGTACGAAGAGGGGCTGACTTACTATTTGTTCCGGTTTCAGGCAGAAGGTACCTGCCGGGCGCTGGTGGCGGGGAATTACGAGACCATCATCCCCGGAGACCTGCTCATTTATCCTCCCGGTCAGCCCTACGAACTAAGCGTTCAGCCCCGGAGCGTACCGGCAACGGGTGAGACTCAGCCTGCTTCGGACTATTTTCTGGCTGGCAAGGGGGAATGGCTGGACTCGTGGTGGGCCAACACAAGCCTGCCCGTAAAAAAGAATATCGGTTTTGACGATACGGTGCTTACGCTATGGAAGCATATCATCAGCGAGAAGAAAAAAATGATGCAGAACCTGGACGAGATCATGGACTATCTTCTGAGAACGTTTTGCCTGACCCTGGAGCATGTGATTGGGGTCAATCCGCGCACCAAGGGAGCGGATACCGCGTACAAGCTTAAGTTATTCATAGACAACCATGCTCATGAACAGCTTAGCCTGAAGCAGATATCGGCCTCTGCCGGGTTAAGTGTGTCCCGCTGCTCCTATCTGTTCAAGGCTTCTTTTGGCCAATCCATGTTCGCCTACTGTATCAGCGTCAGA
The DNA here is from genome assembly GCF_000802655.2 of Paenibacillus sp. IHB B 3415. Lineage (NCBI taxonomy): Bacteria > Bacillati > Bacillota > Bacilli > Caryophanales > Paenibacillaceae > Paenibacillus > Paenibacillus sp. IHB B 3415. Next base: position 12,261 of record NZ_JUEI01000109.1, read on the forward strand.
CTGAAGCTTGCGCAGCAGCAGGTGCTGTACAGTGATCTGACGCTTGAACAGATTGCCGACAAAACGGGCTTCCAGAGCTATGCTCATTTCTGCCGGATGTTTCGGGGACACTTTGAACATTCTCCGGGAGAATACCGGCGCAAATTCGGGTTCCGGTTCCATCCGGATGGATGCACAGATTAGACGTCTGTATACAAAACCTGATTTTCTTGAAGAAGGATGGAATGCAGCTTCTCCACCTGAACATTCTGAACAATCCCGTCCGCATCAAGCGCCAGCGCGGCTGCAGCCGCAGCCGATTGCCCCAGGATCATAAATACCGGTTCCATGCGGATTGAGCCGTAGGCAGCATGGGTAGCAGATACACATACCGGTACGATCAGATTGGTGCACTCCGTCCGTTTCGGCACAACCGCCCGGTAGCTAATCGGGTAAGGCTCAGCCAATCTAACATAGAATCCGCCCTCTGTGCTTACATGACCGTCTTCGTTCACATAGTATTGGGTGTGGTGCGAGTCCATGGCGAAGGAGCCCATTCCGATGGAATCCGGCACCGGGTTGTCCAGTCTGACATCATGCTCAGTAACCACATAATCGCCGATCATTCTGCGGGATTCCCTGATATATAATTGGGGCGTCCAGTGGCCGCTGTCCGTGAATTCATCAAGCGGCAGCCCCCACGGCTTGTAGACCGCCCGGATGTCCTCCGGCACCCGCGGATGATTCTGCAGGGTCCAGACATAACCTTGCTGATAGATGCGGTGGGCCTCCCACATTGCTTCTCTTGCCGGATAATCCGCCTCCGCATAGCTATGGTTCATTCCGTTGTAATCCGTAGAAATGCCGCTATTGTTATTGGAATCCGTCTTCTCTGCAGTAACCCGGTTTAATTTAAAGAAACGGGAGCGCTGTCCCTGCTCAATGGCCCGGAACAGAATTTCATAATCAGCCTCGTTATACCCCTCAGGCTTTCCAATCTCCAGGCGGTTGTCCGGATTGTCCGTCAGGCACATGCGGAAGTTATACGCCTGAAGCTTGTTGTCCCCGTCGCCGATGCCGCCGCTGCGGGTAGCATTGACACGCGGGAGCAAGCCGCTTGCGGGTACTCCTTTAATGATATAGGGATCAATACCGGCTGGAAGCTCATTAAGTTCGTCACCGGGCTGAATGCCGTTTAATGTCTCTCCGTACGCTGAATTCGGCTCCCGGCCGACAGTATAGGATACGCCGGACTTGCCCATCAGATCGCCTTCATACGTAGCGTCAATAAACATCCTGCCCTTATAGGTGTTTCCGGATTCCATGCGGATAGAGGTGATTGCGGTGCCTTGTCTGGCCACCCCGCCCTGAAGCTCAAGCCTGTCTCCGCAGACGACTTCGATAGGGTGTTCGGCCACCAGATCCTGCAGTACTTCGAGCGCTACTTTGGGTTCGAACAGCCAGCGTGCCCCGTCTTCATTATATTTCCGGGCTACCCGCCGGTAGAACTCCAGGGACAGGCCGCCGACCGCCTGCTTCATCCCCACATCCGTATCTCCCAGACCTCCGCTGGTAAGGCCCCCAATGCGCTGTCCCTGCTCGATCACCACCACGGTTTTGCCCATTTTTGCGGCTTGGACCGCAGCTGTAATCCCTGCAGCGGTTCCGCCGTAAATGACAATATCATACACTTGTTCCCGGTTCATAGTTCCCCTCCTAATGCCTGATTTCACCTGCAGAAATTATCATAACTGCTGGCCGGCCAAGCGGGAATGATGGATCTTCCTTTTTGATTTGACGGATCTTACTGTTTTGTTCAAGCGGCTGATTTTATGGAAAAAGCCTTTTGAAATCAGGGGTTTCGTATGATAAGGTGATTCCTGAAAAACGGGAAAAACTCTTATTCTATGATGTAAAACAGGAGGAAATATGAAATGATGAAACCGAAATTCCGCTATTTGGACAAACCGGCTCTTGAGCCTGTACCAGGCTGTGATTGGGCGGATAAAATGGTGTTGAATCCGGCTATTATTAAAGACCCTGATTCTGATGAAATCCATATGCTGTTCCGGGCCACCGGGCCATGGCCACACAAAAGAAGAGAGGGATGTCATGATCCCTATCCGATTTTTCTGGGTTATGCGAGCAGCAGGGATGCGGGAGAGACCTGGGAGGCAGACTTTTCAAGACCCGCTCTGGCGCCTGCACTGGGGTATGAGGAGCACGAGCTGTACATCACGGATATTTACGGTAATGAAGTGCGGAATTATGCCAACGGCTGTGTGGAGGACCCGCGTATCTTTTATATCGAAGAGGAGTTATACGTCACGGTGGCCTGCCGGCCGTTTCCCCCTGGCCCCTATTGGCTCAGCAGCCAGCAGCCTCCGGTACAGACGCGGTTTGAATATGTTCCGGATTGGATCTTTGCCGGAGATGAGGCAGACCCGTTCATTCAATCGGCCCGGGCTAATGACACAGTCAGTGTGCTCTACAAGCTGAATCTGGATAAGTTGAAGCAGGGTGAATATGAAAGCGCTTTTCAGTATGTAGGTCCGCTCACCGAGGGACATGTCAGCGATAACCGCGATGTGTTCTTATTTCCCCGGAAAATGAGGATTGCCGGTAAAATGCAATATCTTATGCTGCACCGGCCGATGAATGTCCTTCCCTTTGAAGGGGGAGAGAAGGCGGGTAAGCCCTCGATTTATTTGGCGGCAGCGGAATCCATAGCGGAGTTGGCCTCGCCCAAAGCGGCACATCGGCTGCTGGCTTATCCGGTCTTTGACTGGGAGGAGAACCGGGTGGGTGCAAGCTGGCCGCCGGTAGCCTTGGGAAATAGAGAGTGGCTGGTACCTTACCACGCGAAGAAAAATGTACAGTTCGGGTACACGCAATCCTTCATGATCCTCAGGGAGCGGGAGAATGATTTCCCGGCTGTTATTCACCGTTGCTCCGACCGTCTGATGTATGCCGAGCGGGATTGGGAAATGCCGGAGGATTACCCGACACCCTGCCTGTTTACGACCGGAGGCATTGTCTTGGGCGAAGAATTAATCATGTCTTATGGCGCGGCAGATCAGAAGGTGGGGATATCGTGGGTTAATTTTGAAGAATTGCTGGCGTATATCCGGAAATACGATGAGGCTGGAAATCTGGCCGGACAAGGAACATCCAGTAGATAAGAACCATTGATTTCTGTCCCTAGAGAGTGAGTCTGCCGCACTCCTTTTGCGGGGGAGGGGGCTTATAATGAGAACGAGCTCACAATACAAATGTTAATCAAAGGGGTAGAATGTATGCAGAAAAAATGGTTGGGTCTCAGCTTGAGCCTCATGCTGGCCGCCGGAATCGCCGGCTGCGGCGGGAACAACAACAAGGGGTCGGCAACTGAAGCGCCTGAAGCGGGCACGGCAGCTCCCGCCGCAACGGCCGCTGCTGGCGGCAACACTGCCGCAAGCGAGCCTGTACAGCTTAAATACTGGACGGACGACCGTCATGACCAGGAATATATCAAAGAGCTGATCAACAAGTTCAATGAGACGAACGGCGAGAATATCCAGGTGGAGCTGACGGTGATGTCCGAGAACTACGCGCAGAGCGTCGATATCGCTTTTACCAGCAATCAGGCACCGGATCTGCTCCGCCTGAAGAGCGGCAATACAGCCGAATTTGTCAAAAAAGGATATCTGGCACCGATTGACGGTTATCTTACCGATGACATGAAAACCAAATTCGGCAGCGTAATTATCGACAATGTCAACCGGATTGACGGCAAGGTGTACTCTTTGGCCAATACCGGCCTCACCCTGCGCCTGATCTATAACAAGGACCTCTTTGCCAAAGCGGGTATTGCGAACCCCCCGGTATCGCTGCAGGAAATGGTCGATGATGCCAAGAAAATTACCGAGCAGGGCAAAGGAGAGGGTGTGTATGGCTTCGCGCTGAACTTCAAAAGTCCGAAGTCGGCTTTTGACCGTTCGATCCGGGAGATTCTCTCCTTGAGCGGCTATCAGGGACTCGGCTTTGACCTGAAGACAGGCCAGTTTGATTTCGCACCTTACTCCCAGACCATCGAGTACTTCAAGCAGATGTATGAAGACGGCAGCATTCTGCCAGGCGCAGAGACGCTGGACATCGACCCGCTGCGCGCCCAATTTGCGGCAGGCAAAATCGGGATGTACCTCTCCTTCTCGACAGAGCCGGGGGTGTATCAGGACCAGTTCCCGACTGAAATCAACTGGGCGGGTGCCCTGGCTCCAACACTGGACGGCCAGATTAAAGGAACCTCTGAAATCGTGTCCGCCGGTACCTGGCTCGGCATCAGTGCCAAATCAGCGCATCAGGAGGCTGCCTGGAAATTCATGCAGTACATGTACGGTGACGATATTCTGAAGACATATCATGAGAAGGGCTTCGGGATTGCCGTAGTGCCAACCATTGTAGAACTGGCCAAAAATCCCGAAATTAACGGCATGGAAGGGTTCCTGGTCGGCGAGCATGACTCGCTCTGGCCTGCAGTGCCAAGCGTTACTCCGGAGGGCTCTACCTATGCGGATGCTTTCTTTAAATATATCCTTGCAGGCGGAGACGCCAAGGCTATTACTGAAGATTTGAACACAAGATACAATGCCGCCTTGACCAAAGCGGTAGAGAAGGGCGAGGTTACCGTTACGCCGGACCCTGCTTTTGATCCGCTGAAACCGCAGGGAGAATAACAGGTTAGGAAGGGGCTTGTACGGGATTCCCGGCGCAGCCCCTTTGCTTTCCCCGAAGGAGGACAACACATGATTTACAAATGGAGAAGGCTTGGGGAGAACTCCCTGTTCCTTGCGCCGAGCATTATTCTGACGATTACCCTTGGCATCTATCCTTTATTCTGGATGCTGCGCTATATGTTCTATGATTATGCCGGCTATGGCGAGGCGCTGTTCGTAGGTCTGGACAATTTCAGCCGGCTGCTGCGGGACGGCCTGTTCTGGGAGTCAGTCCGCAATACCTTCGTCTTTGCCGGAGGCAAGCTGCTGCTGACCCTGCCGCTGTCCCTGCTGCTGGCTGTCATTCTTAATGGCAAACTGCGCGGGGTGAGTTTGCTCCGGGGCATCTATTTCATGCCGACCGTGATCAGTACGGCGGTGATCTCCGTTGTTTTTTATAACATCTTCAATTCCTATAACGGGATGGTTAACACGGTTCTGATGAAGCTGCATCTGGTCTCACAGCCGATTGACTGGCTTGGTCCGAAGCATGCGATGCTGACGGTTATTATCGTGGCGGTCTGGGGTGCGGTTGGCAACTATATGCTGCTCTTCCTCGCCGGGCTGCAGAGCATTCCGCAGGATCTGTACGAGAGCGCGGCCATTGACGGGGCGAACGCCGGAAGACGCTTCTGGAATATTACGCTTCCGATGCTGGCTCCGGTTGCCCAGATGGTCATTATGCTGGCGATTATCGCTTCCCTGAAGGGCTATGAGAGCATCATGGTCATTACAGAAGGCGGACCGATCGGCAAAACCGAAGTGATGTACCTCTATCTGTATAAGCTGTTATTCCCTGTATCCACCGGTTCACCGGTAGCGCAGCAGCTGGGCTACGGCAGTGCCGTGGGCTTCGCAACCGCCGTAATTGTCGGAGCGGTTACCGGACTGTATTTCTACTTCAGCCGCAAAATGAACAAGGTGTATTAGGAGGTTTATTGATATGAACGAACATGTGATATCCAAGCAGCCGTCCAGGCTCAAGCAGTCCGTCCCCCGGGAGCCCGGCCATGCCGGCAGGATAGCGGTACGGACCGTGATGTGGCTGTTCCTGCTGGCAACGGCCGTCCTGACCTTGTTTCCGCTGCTGATGACGCTGGCAGGCTCGCTGAAGACAGGGGCAGAAATGATGACCGGTGGCAGCCTGCTTCCGGCGAAGCTGCAATTCGCCAACTATGCGGAAGCCTGGAAACAGGCCAACTTTGCCCGCTATACCTGGAACAGTGCTTTTATGAGTGTAATGGTTACGGTGGGGACACTGCTGGTAGCTTCGATGGCCGCCTATGTGGTGGACCGGCGTGATTTTCCCGGCAAACAGATCTATGTGACGGTGCAGGCGTCCATGATGTTTATTTCGGTTGGTGCGATTGTGCTGCGCCCGCAGTTCGATCTGATGGTTGCCCTGCATCTGAATACCACGCTGTGGGGGGTTATTCTGATTCTGGTGAGCGCCCATTCCAGCACCTTTTTCATGCTGCAGGGCTTCTTCAAAGCGATTCCCCGCGAACTGGATGAAGCTGCTATGGTCGACGGCTCCGGCTTCATCCGCACCTTCTTCCGCATCATTCTGCCGCTCCTGACTCCAGGACTGGGTGTTGCCGGACTATTCGCCTTCCGCCATTCGTGGAACGAATACATCCTGCCGCTGGTATTCACCATGACTAATCCGAAGCTGCAGACGCTGACTGTCGGGCTGGCGAATCTCCGCTACGGCTCCTCGGCCGCGATGCAGATCCATCTGATGATGGCCGGGGCCTGCCTGTCTATTCTGCCGATGCTGCTGGCGTATATTCTGGCGAACAAGACATTCATTCAGGTTACTGCCGGTTCGGTGAAGGGGTAGCTCTAATCTTGTATGTGCAAAGGAGAATCTTCCATAATGAACGATCTGACGATAGGAACGCTTATCTCAAGTCCGGTGATGGTCCGGCATCCGCTTAACCCCATTCTGAAGCCTGCGGATGTCCCGTACGGGCCGGCCATGGTCTTCAACGCCGGAGTGACGAAATTCAAGGGCAGATATGTAATGGTATTCCGCAATGACTACGGGGATGAGGGCAAGGGGATCGTCGCTCCCCACCATACAACGAATCTGGGACTCGCCTTCAGCGATGACGGAGTAAGCTGGGAGGTGCAGCCGGAGCCGTGCTGGTCCTGGCATGATGAGGAAGTGGTCCGGGTGTATGATCCGCGCCTGACTGTGATTGGCGAACGCTGCTATCTGTGCTTCGCGGTCGATACGCTTCACGGCCTGCGCGGCGGGATCGCCGTGACGGACGATTTCCGCTCCTTCGAGGTGCTGAGCCTGTCGCTGCCGGATAACCGCAATATGGTGCTGTTCCCGGAGAAGATCGGCGGCAGATACGTCAGGCTTGAGCGTCCGCTGCCGGTCTACAGCCGGGGCGGACTGGACCGCTTCGATATGTGGATGAGTGATTCCCCGGACCTGAAGTATTGGGGGAATCACAAGCTGCTGCTGGCTGTTGAGAATGTGGCGTATGCCAATGACAAGGTAGGCCCCGGCGCCCCTCCCGTTAAGACGGACAAGGGCTGGCTGACGACATTCCATGCCGTGGATCTCGACCGCAGCCGGGGCAAGAACGGCTGGGAAGACAGCTGGAAGAAGCGCTATACCGCCGGGATTATGCTGCTTGACCTTGAGGATCCGATCCGGATTATCGGCCGGGCGGCAGCGCCGCTGCTGGCACCGGAGGCGCTGTATGAGACCTCGGGCGGGTTCCGCAACGATGTGATTTTTCCCGGCGGGATGATCCTGGAGGATTCCGGGGAGGTCAAAATTTATTACGGTGCTGCGGATACAGTGGAATGCCTGGCGACTGCGCATGTAGATGACCTGCTCCGGCTATGTCTGGAGAAGGGGACTGAATAACTAAACCGGCCTTACAAGGAGGACGATTATGAATTACGGACATATGAATTACGGACATATAACGCTGCCTACGGCAGATGTGCCTGTCTCCCGCGAGGTGGATGTGCTGGTGATCGGCGGGGGAGCGGCAGGTATTGCCGCCGCCATCTCGGCTGCCGAAGGCGGTGCAAGCACCATGATCGTAGAGCAGCGGGGTTATTTTGGCGGCATGGGGACTGTAGCGCTTGTACCTGCCTTCTGTCCCTACACGGATAAGGTCAAGCCGATTATCCGCGGCCTCGGCCTGAAGCTGATGGAGCGGATGAAGCAGGCCTGCGAGTCCGGCTATCAGGAGGAATACCGCGGGCTGCTGGACTGGGTGCCGATTGATCCTGAAGTGCTGAAACGCGTCTATGACGATGCCATTCTTGAGAGCGGTGTGACGCCGCTGTTCCATACTTTTGTCTATGATGTTGTGCTGTCACCGGATGGACAGAGTGTCGAGGGCGTGATTATTGTCAACAAATCGGGGCGGTCCTTCATCCGCTGCCGGTATATTATTGACTGTACGGGTGACGGGGACATCGCTGCCCTGTCGGGCGTTCCTTTCCAGAAAGGCGGCGGGGAAGGGGAGCTTCAGCCGGGCAGCATGTGTTATCTGCTGGCGAATGTGGACCGTCCGAAATTCAGCCGCTTCCTGGAAGAAACGGGAGATACGGGTCAGCTGCACCGGACGGTTGAGCAGGCTATGGCTGAAGGGGCGCTGCCGGAAGGCCGCAAGTCCATTTCCGGCCTGGCCTGGGTGAGTGATTACCTGGTTGGGGTCAACTTCGGCCATGTGTTTGGTGTAGACGGAACGAAGGCCGAGGAGCTTACGTGCGGAGCCATCGAAGGCCGCCGGACCGTGCTGCGGCAGCTGGAATTCTTCCGGAAGTATGTGCCGGGCTTCGGGGCGGCACATCTGGTGGCGAGCGGTGAGCAGCTTGGCATCCGGGAGACTCGGCGCATTCAGGGCGATTATATGCTGACCGTGGACGACTTCATTGCGGCGCGTTCCTTCCCGGATGATATTGCCCGCAATGCCTATTATATCGATATCCACCTGGCTACCAGCAAGAGTGATATGACCTTCAATCATCTGCCGCCGGGAGTCTCCCACGGCGTGCCCTACAGGGTCATGCTGCCGGTAGGCATTCGCAATCTGTGGGTGGCCGGGCGCTCCGTGTCCTCGGACCGGGCGGTTCAGGGCTCCCTGCGGGTGATGCCGAACTGCTTCTCGATGGGCCAGGCCTGCGGGACGGCAGCATCGCTGGCGCTCCGGGATGGCGCGGATTCCCGCAGCATCTCAATCGCTGAGCTTCAGCAGCGGCTGCTGGATCAGGATGTGTGGCTGGGGGAGAACTTCATTCCGGGTGAAGCGGATAAGAGTACGGAAGCAGGCAATTTGCAGTGAAGAAGCTTCCTCTGACAGATGAATGGTTTCATGGCGCAGTTTCACTGGAGCACCGGGAGGAGGGGATCAAGCCCTGGCGTATTCCTTACCGGGATTATGAGTTGTATCCTCCGGACGGGATCGATGGCAAGGCGGAAATCTGCTCCGGTATCCGGCTGCGGCTGGCCACCGGCTCCCGGACACTGGCCTTGTCGTTCAGTCCGCTTGCGGAGGCTGCCGCGCTGGACTGTCTCAGCGGCGGCGTGCTGCTCCAGACGCTCCGGCTTGCTGCGGGCGGCACGGAAGCCTTTTTCACCGGACTACCGCCCGGAATGAAGGAGCTGGACATCTATCTGCCGCAGAATACCGGCATTACACTAAGCGCCTTGCAGATTGAAGCTGAAGCCGCTGCTGAATCGCTGCCGGATAACCGGCCAAGGTGGATCACCTATGGAAGCTCCATCACCCAGTGTGTGGCAGCGTCCAGCCCTTCGCGCACCTGGCCGGTCATTGCCGCCGGGGAGTGCGGCTATCATCTGACCAATCTCGGCTTCTCGGGCAACAGCCTGATGGAGCCGATGGCGGGCCGGCTGATCCGGGATTTGCCGGCTGAACTGATTACCTTGTGCGTCGGAGTCAATATATACGGTGCAGCCGCCTCCAGTCCGCGGATGTTCAAGCCGCTGCTGATCGGCATGCTGGAGACCATCCGTGAGAAGCACATAGAGACGCCGCTGGTCGTCATCTCTCCGATCTACGGGACGGAGCGGGAGACGGAGGAGAACAAGCTCGGGTTCACCCTGCCGCTGATGCGGCGGCAGATCGCAGAGACAGTGAAGCTGCTGCAGGCGCGGGGAGACCGCCATCTGCATTACCTGGACGGCCTGGAATGGTTCGGCCCGGAAGACGGGCACCTGCTCACGGATGGCCTGCATCCGGGAGCCGAAGGCTACGAGCTGCTGGGAAGCCGTTTCGGCGGCAGGCTGGCGGCAGCGCTTCAGGGTGGGCGGCTGTAGCTAATCGGCACAGTGTTGAGCGGATTTATTGGGCGAGTATAACAGCAGGTGAAAGACAACTATAAAAAGGCAGCAGCCTTCCCGGTTAAGGGAGAGCTGTCGGCACAGTGTTGAGCGGATTTATTGGGCGAGTATAACAGCAGGTGAAAGACAACTATAAAAAGGCAGCAGCCTTCCCGGTTAAGGGAGAGCTGCTGCCTTTCATGTTGTATAGAGAATTCTGATATTTGTCAATTGTGGACAAATAAGTTCCTTGGAATTAGGAGCAGATCCGTAATCCCATTGAATCCCCTGGTAAGCGGGCCAAAGGTGGCCCAATGAATGCGAAAAGCCGAATACAATGAGCTACTATGAAGGTAACTGGATCAAATGTATGCGAAAAACCGAACACAATGAGCTACTG
>NZ_JUEI01000110.1:0-16947 GCF_000802655.2 Paenibacillus sp. IHB B 3415
ACGATTCTCCATAGAAAGGAGGTGATCCAGCCGCACCTTCCGATACGGCTACCTTGTTACGACTTCACCCCAATCATCTACCCCACCTTCGGCGGCTGGCTCCCTTGCGGGTTACCCCACCGACTTCGGGTGTTGTAAACTCTCGTGGTGTGACGGGCGGTGTGTACAAGACCCGGGAACGTATTCACCGCGGCATGCTGATCCGCGATTACTAGCAATTCCGACTTCATGCAGGCGAGTTGCAGCCTGCAATCCGAACTGAGACCGGCTTTGCTGGGATTGGCTCCACCTCGCGGTTTCGCTTCCCGTTGTACCGGCCATTGTAGTACGTGTGTAGCCCAGGTCATAAGGGGCATGATGATTTGACGTCATCCCCACCTTCCTCCGGTTTGTCACCGGCAGTCACTCTAGAGTGCCCAGCCTTACCTGCTGGCAACTAAAGTCAAGGGTTGCGCTCGTTGCGGGACTTAACCCAACATCTCACGACACGAGCTGACGACAACCATGCACCACCTGTCTCCGATGCTCCGAAGAGGGGCACTATCTCTAATGCTTTCATCGGGATGTCAAGACCTGGTAAGGTTCTTCGCGTTGCTTCGAATTAAACCACATACTCCACTGCTTGTGCGGGTCCCCGTCAATTCCTTTGAGTTTCAGTCTTGCGACCGTACTCCCCAGGCGGAGTGCTTACTGTGTTAACTTCGGCACCAAGGGTATCGAAACCCCTAACACCTAGCACTCATCGTTTACGGCGTGGACTACCAGGGTATCTAATCCTGTTTGCTCCCCACGCTTTCGCGCCTCAGCGTCAGTTACAGCCCAGAAAGTCGCCTTCGCCACTGGTGTTCCTCCACATATCTACGCATTTCACCGCTACACGTGGAATTCCACTTTCCTCTTCTGTACTCAAGTCACCCAGTTTCCAGTGCGACCCCAGGTTGAGCCCAAGGTTTAAACACCAGACTTAAATGACCGCCTGCGCGCGCTTTACGCCCAATAATTCCGGACAACGCTTGCCCCCTACGTATTACCGCGGCTGCTGGCACGTAGTTAGCCGGGGCTTTCTTCTCAGGTACCGTCACTCCGGTAGCAGTTACTCTACCGGACGTTCTTCCCTGGCAACAGAGCTTTACGATCCGAAAACCTTCATCACTCACGCGGCATTGCTCCGTCAGGCTTTCGCCCATTGCGGAAGATTCCCTACTGCTGCCTCCCGTAGGAGTCTGGGCCGTGTCTCAGTCCCAGTGTGGCCGTTCACCCTCTCAGGTCGGCTACGCATCGTCGCCTTGGTGAGCCGTTACCCCACCAACTAGCTAATGCGCCGCAGGCCCATCCCCAAGTGGCAGATTGCTCCGCCTTTCATTCTCTCTTCAGGAGAGGAAAGAAATTATCCGGTATTAGCTACCGTTTCCGGTAGTTATCCCAGTCTTGAGGGCAGGTTGCCTACGTGTTACTCACCCGTCCGCCGCTAAGTTATTCCAGAGCAAGCTCCTTCATAACTCCGCTCGACTTGCATGTATTAGGCATGCCGCCAGCGTTCGTCCTGAGCCAGGATCAAACTCTCCAAATTGTATTTAGAAAGAGCGATTGCTCATTTTGAAACATCTGACGAGAATTTACATTCTCTATTTTGGAAGTCACTTTCGTGATTTCCCACTCACTCGTTGTTCAGTTTTCAAAGATCAAGCTCGTTGTCAGCGCCGCTTACCGCGTCACCAGCAACTCTTATAATATATCACATCCAGCCGATCAATGCAAGCTCTTTTTTCAACTTCTTTTCGAGCTCGGCGTTGATGTTTCGCGGCCAGAAATAGAATATATCATGGCAGGCCCATCCCCAAGTGGCAGATTGCTCCGCCTTTCATTCTCTCTTCAGGAGAGGAAAGAAATTATCCGGTATTAGCTACCGTTTCCGGTAGTTATCCCAGTCTTGAGGGCAGGTTGCCTACGTGTTACTCACCCGTCCGCCGCTAAGTTATTCCGGAGCAAGCTCCTTCATAACTCCGCTCGACTTGCATGTATTAGGCATGCCGCCAGCGTTCGTCCTGAGCCAGGATCAAACTCTCCAAATTGTATTTAGAAAGAGCGATTGCTCATTTTGAAACTGACGATTCATTAAATGAATCTTGTAAAAATTAACGCGTTCCATTTGTTCAGTTTTCAAAGAACTTGCTCCCGGCATTTCAACATTATGTATCTTGCACAGGAATTAGATCATATCATGTTTCTATATTTCTTGTCAACTTATTTTTTCTCCGCCGCTTGTTTCAGCGTCGATGTCTCATAAGCACAAGAGATAATATATCATGCCGCCCAGATGTTTGCAAGCCTTTTTTATAAATAAAACCAGGAACGCATAAATACGCTCTATACCGCACAAATTGATTCCCATAATACATCGCTTATGGCTACAATAGGATTTATCTTCATCTTATAGATGCTCTTGCTAATTCCCGTCTCTGAAAGGAGTCCTAATGTCCAACAAGTCTATACCCGCTGCTCCTGCCACCGCTATTGAGGAATCCCGCAATTTGCAGCAGGCAACCATTTACCGGATTTTACTCGCAGTCAGTTTTGTTCATCTGTTCAATGATTCCATCCAGGCGCTTATTCCGGCGATGTTTCCTGTACTGAAGGATAACATGCTGCTCTCTTATGCCCAGATTGGCTGGATTGCGTTCGCGCTTAACCTCACCTCCTCGGTGATTCAGCCCATTATCGGCTTTGCCGCTGACCGCAAACCCCGCCCAATTCTGCTTCCTCTGGGGATGTGCTGCACTTTTGCCGGCGTCTTCTTACTCGCTTTTGCCGGGAACTACGTACTTGTCATCGTATCCGTGATGCTCGTAGGCTTTGGTTCAGCCGCCTTTCATCCGGAAGGCATGCGTGTAGCCCATATGGCCGCCGGTCAACGGAAGGGGCTGTCGCAGTCTATTTTCCAGGTGGGCGGCAACGCCGGTCAGTCCTTGGGTCCGCTTCTGATGAAATGGGTATTCATCCCCTTCGGGCAGATGGGGGCTCTCGGGTTCACCGTAATCGCCGCTGCCGGGATCGCCGTCCAGACTTATGTGGCCCGCTGGTACCGGGAAATGCTTGATTCCGGGTATACTTTTCGCAAAAAATCAGTGTCCCGCTCCATTGACCCCGCCCGCAGCAAACGTATTCTGATTACAACGGTCATTCTGGTCTTCATTGTGTTCGTGCGATCCTGGTACGGCGCCTCCATCGGCGGCTATTATGCCTTCTACTTAATGGACAAATACGGAATGACACTTGATGATGCTCAGATCTATATTTTCATGTACCTCGCGGCTGGTGCAGTCGGGACGTTCTTCGGGGGTCCGCTCGCCGACCGTTTCGGCCGCCGTAATCTCATCCTGGTCTCGATGATCGGGACGGTGCCGTTTGCGCTGGCTCTGCCTTTTGTGAATCAGTTCTGGGCGGCAGTGCTGCTGATCATCTCCGGGTTCATCCTATTATCCAGTTTCTCCGTAACTGTGATCTACGCGCAGATGCTGTATCCCGGCAATATCGGTACGGTCTCAGGTCTGATTACCGGACTTGCCTTCGGTCTTGGCGGTATAGGATCTGTCGTAATCGGACATTTAATTGATACGATCGGAATTGCGACGGTGTTCGTAGCATGCGGATTTCTCCCCCTGCTAGGTCTGCTTGCGCTGTTGCTGCCCGGTGACAGGAAGCTTGAGGAATGGGCGGCAGAGTAAGCAAATCTATTCAAAGCTTTGAGAGAACCCTGGAGAATAAAGCAGCCGCCAGCCCGCTTCCGGCAGTCATATAGTTGTCAGGGTCGGAGCGGTCAAAGCCCATCCATACCGCCGCTGTCCATCTAGAGGTATAACCGACGAACCATAAATCCCGGTTGGCCTTGCCGGGGACTCCCGGCAGATCCAGCTGCGTGGTTCCTGTCTTGCCGGCCACTGTAACGTTCATACGCGCCCGTCTGCCCGTTCCTTCACTCACCGCCTGACGGAGCATCCCGGTCATATCCGCTGCGGTGCGCGCCGAAATGACCTGCTGCGGCGCAGAGACATGCGCGTACACCTCCCGGTCCTGCGCATCCCTGATGCTGCGCACCAGATATGCCTTGTTAAGAATGCCTCCGTTCGCAAAGACGGTGTAAGCCTGGGCCATCGTAAGCGGAGAGACGCCGCTGTGCAGACCTCCAAGGGCAATAGCCAGATGATTGTCCTCTGCCGCGAGTTTCACCCCCAGCCTGGCGGCAAAGCTGCGGGCATAGCTGACCCCCACCTGCTGCAGCAACCATACCGCAGGGGCATTAATGGACTGCTGTAGGGCTACCCTCATGCTCACCTGCCCACGATATACTCCGTTCAGATTGGCGGGACTGTAGCTGCCATAGGCTGTTTTGACGTCAGGCAGGAGACTGTCCGGCGTATATTTGCCGCTCTCCAGCGCCGGCCCATAATCTATAATGGGTTTGAGTGCGGAGCCTGGCTGCCGGGAAGGGATTATAGCTCTGTTCAAACTACCTGTACGAGGGTTCCGCCCGCCCGACAGCGCTGCCACTTCACCGGTCCGCTGGTCGATGATGACCATTGCTGCTTCGGCTCTCTGGTCTTTTCCATCGGGAGGGAACACATCCTCCTGAGAGAATGCGCGTTCCATGGCCAGCTGCGCCCCGATATTCATTCCCGTCACGAGAGTATACCCGCCTGTGCGCAGCGCCTTTTGGGATAACCCTGTCTGCCGCGTCGCTTCCTGAAGTGCCGCATCCATATAGGACGCCCCGACAATCTCAGTCTTAGCCTTAACTGGAGGCTGATAGGTGCTCTTCATTGCCGCCGTCATCTGATCCTTTGTAATCAGCTTGTGCTGCTGCATAATCCGCAGGACAAGATTCCGTCTGCTTGCTGACCGTTCAATGTTGTCTGCCGGATTGTAAATGGACGGGCCTTTAGGAATAGCTGCCAGAGTCGCGATCTGCCCAATCTCCAGTTGCTTCAGATCAGATATGCCAAAATAACGCTCCGCTGCAGACTTTACCCCATATTGCCCTTGCCCCATATAAATTTGGTTGAGATACAGCTGCAGAATCTCATCCTTCGATAACCGCCTCTCCAGCGCCAGCGCTATCGAGGCCTCATTCAGCTTGCGCAGCAGATTCTGCCCCCGGTTCAGATACAATCCCCGTGCTAACTGCTGGGTGATGCTGCTTCCGCCTTCGGATACCCCCATCCGTACCGTATTGTTCACCAATGCGCGGGCTATTCCCTGGTAGTCCAGACCCTCATGGCTGTAAAAGCGGCGGTCCTCGACAGCAATAAAAGTATCTATGAGCAGCTGCGGCATCTCTCCAAGTCCGGCATTAGTTCGATAGCCTGTTTCAGGCAGCGGTATTCTCCGCAACACAGTTCCGTCAGAGGCAATAATGACGCTCGATTCCGGTAAAATCATTTTCTCCGGATAACGGTCCAGTATCAGCCCCCCATACTGAATAATATAAATAAGTCCTGCCAGCATCAGCATGACTAGGATGACCGCCAGATCAAAACCGGCATAGCAAATACGCAGCAGTTGTTTCCGTCCTGTTCTCATACCTGCCGTGTCCATCTCTCCAGAGTCTTCTCCAGTCCTTGCGCCTCAAGCCTGGCAATCTCCAGCTGCTGCAGAACCGCACCAGGGATGCTGCAGCCCGCCTCCTCTGACTCCGCTTCAGCCTGTCCCAGCATGCGGATCAGCGTCCGTGTCCGCAAAATAAGCGCCATGGACTCCTGTGGGTCCGGCGCCGGCATTTGTATTGCGGAGGCCGCCGCCGGCCGCAACCCGGCCTGATGAATCCGGCGCAGACTGGCGGCCAGCCGGCCGAATTCCCCGCCGGATTGTACCTCAAGGTCCGCAAGCTCACAGGAGCCGCGGGCCGCCAGCTGTTCTGCGGCGCGCAGCAGCACCGTGGTATCGTTGGCTGCTTTTTGCGAACGGAGCAGGAACAGCCCTGCACATAGAGCGGTGAACATCATGACAGCCGCCGGTCTTGCGCCGATATGATTCATTATCCAATGCGTGAAACGGACAAACAGCGCCGCCGATTCAGGCGTATACCGGGAGTAGAGCATAGCAAACAGCCCCCGCATAGCCAGTAGCAGCCCTGCACTAAGCAGGGCGCTACCGCAGAACATGTAGAGATAAAGTGAGCGTATCGTGTGTATTTTTGACATCAGCCAATTCCTCCTGCCTTCCCGGGTTTCATCCCCATAGCACAAGGATATCGGCTAAATCTTAAGAATTACCGTTGCCACTTCTTAAGAAACGCTGAAGATTGTTAAGTAGACACCGGAAACCGTGTAATAAAATCCGTCCGGGACCTGGTGCTGCGTGCCGTGATCTCCCCATGATGCCGTTCCACAATCCCCTTGGCAATCGCCAGTCCCAATCCCGATCCCCCGGTGATCTGCGATCTGGATCGCTCCGCCCGGTAGAACCGTTCAAAAATATGCGGGAGATCCCCTTCCGCGATCATCTCGCCGAAATTGCTGATCCGCACGACTGCATCGTCTCCTTCACGGCTCAGCCCAATCTCCAGCCGTTTCCCGTCCTTGCCGTACCGGATCGCATTGGCAATCAGATTCTCGTAAGCGCGCACCAGTTCATAAGGAGCCGCTTCAATCCACAGCGATTCGGTATCATCGTACAATTCATAAGTCATGCCTGCACGGGCCAGAGCCGGAACGGATTCTTCCGCAAGCTGGCGCATAAAGGCCTTGAGATCGAGCCGTTCCAGCACAAGCGGCAGTCTGCTGCTGTTAACCCGCGTGTATTCAAACAGGTCGTCAATCAGCTTGCGCAGCACTAATGTTTTCTGATAGGCAATCCCTACGTAGTAGCGTATCTCCGTCTCTTCCCGGCAGCGGTCCTGCTCAATATACTCCAAAAAACCAAGCACTGATGTCAGCGGGGTGCGAAGATCATGCGATACGCCGGTAATCAGCTCATTTTTGGACTCAACGGCCTTGCGTTCTTCCAGCAGCGAACGCTGCAGCCGCTCAGACATAATGTTAATGTTCTCCGCAAGCACCCCCAGCTCGTCCGCCGTACGAACCTCGATCCGGTGCGATTCATCGAGTTTCGTGATCTGCTGGATACCTCTGGTGATCTCTTCGAGGTAGGAGACGATTTTACGCGTGTAGATGAAGAAGAAGATCAGGAAGCTGGCGATCCCGACAGCAGTCATCAGCGGTGCCGAACCGATATGGTTGATAATCCATTTCAGAATACGAGAGTACGGTGCGGAGGGCTCCGCCGGATTCAGATAGATCATGGAATTGACCAGCTGATAGCCAGCCAAAAGCAGCAATGCCCCCGACATAATACTCAGCACAAAGGCCCAGATAAACTTCCAGCGGATGGTACTGATATATTTGGTATTCACTACGTTTCACCTCAGCTTTCAGGACGGATGATCCAGTTTGTAGCCAATGCCCCACACGGTCTGCACATAACGGGGCTGCTTAGCGTCCAGTTCGATTTTGTCACGGATATTGCGGACATGCACCATCACGGTGTTGCCGCCATCCAGAAAAGGCTCATTCCACACCTTCAGGTAAATCTGCTCCATACTGAGCACCTGTCCCTGATGCCGCGCCAGCAGTTCCAGGATAGAAAACTCGCGTGGCGTCAGCTTTACCTTGCAGTTGTCCACGCTCACCTCATGCCGAAGCGTATCTATCAGCAAATCTTCAAAGACCAGTTCATGCTCATTCGTTCTGGCAGGAGCGTCCCGATTCAATTTATGATAACGGCGCAGCTGCGATTTGACCCGCGCCACAAGCTCCAGCGGATTAAACGGCTTACCTACATAATCGTCGGCACCGATGCTGAGTCCAAGAATTTTGTCCATATCGGCATTCTTGGCGGAGAGCATAATAATCGGCATGTTCCGTTCCTCACGAATCTTCATGCAGGCGGCAATCCCGTCCATGCGGGGCATCATCACATCGAGTATAATGAGATCCACCTCCTCTTTACCAAGGCATTCCAGCGCCTCCATTCCGTCAAAAGCCTTAAGCAGCCGGTATCCCTCATTACTAAGATAGATATCCAGCAGCTCCACAATCTCCACTTCATCATCCACCAGCAGTATCGTTTCTTGGTTCACGGGCACTTGATCCTTTCCAGAGCTCTTTCCATTAGTCTATAAGAAAAAGATCAGGGGGGGCAACCACTCTGTCTAACTTGGCCTGGGGAAACATTATTCAGCAGCGTTTTTTTGCGGTACAATTAGTTTAAACTTGAATTAATTATCGTTAGGCTGAAGGCTCCTAAGGAGGTAGGCACATGAAGAACATACTTACAAAAGTCCGCAAAGGCTACGGCAAAAAGCTTGTATCTATTCACATGTGGAATGCTTGGCTGGTCCTGTTTCTGGCGCTCAGCGGCCTGATGCTGGTGGGCGGTTTCTGGAGGGAGATGCTGGGCGAAGGCAGAGTGTGGCTGAAATGGGGCCATATTGTGTTGGGACTGGCGCTGCTGATCCCTGTCGTCTATTATTTGCTGCTGGCTGCGAAGCATTGGAAGCGATTGAAGGGCAAAACGGGACAAAAGGCTAATGTCATCTTCGTGCTCACTCTTCTGACCGGCTGGCTGGTCTCCGGAGTTGTACTGTGGCAATTCAGACTTGCCGGGCCCAGAGCGGCTAATAGTGCGCTATTCATTCATGATCTGCTGACTTGGGTAGGACTCCCGGTGATCATCTACCATTCCGTTACCCGGGTTAAATGGCTGAAGGAGCCTAAGAAGCGCTCTATCGTAGCGGAGACGTTACCTGTAGAGAGCAATGCTGACCCTACTGCACGGCCACGACCCGCAGCTTCGTCAGAAGCTCAGCCTATGTACACACGCCGAGGTTTCATCAAAGTGGCTGTAGGAGCAGGTCTCGCCGTAACGCTCGGCCCAACCTTTGTACGCTGGATCGGCAAATCCCTGCAGCTTCCGGGTACAGCCGATTATGCGGCCTCTAATGCCAATGCCCTGATTCCCGATCCGGTTCCGCTGGCGAATTCAGCCCCTCCCATCGGCGGGGGAGCCGAAGGCAGCTTTCGTGTATACACTGTCACTGACATTCCCGCTTTCGATAACTCCAACTGGTCTTTTACTATCGATGGTCTGGTGGACAAAAAGTTCACCTGGAACTGGGAAGAATTCGTCAAGCTGCAGCGCGAGGTGCAGGTCAGTGATTTTCACTGTGTAACCGGCTGGTCCGTCTATAAAAACACATGGGAGGGTCTTCCACTCTATAAGCTGCTGGATATGGCCGGTGTGCAGGATGAAGCTGTCACGGTCAAACTCTACTCGGGAGACGGTGTCTACACGGACTCACTAACGCTGGCTCAAGCGCGGATGGAGGATATCATGGTGGCTGTAATGCATGACGGCAAACCTATCCCTAATCAGCTCGGCGGGCCTGTACGCCTGGTTACTCCGCAGATGTACGCCTACAAGTCAGTTAAATGGCTCAACCGCATCGAATTGATCGCAGGTGATCATGTCGGCTATTGGGAACAGCGCGGGTATGACATGGATGCCTGGCTGCCTAATGCCAAACGGGTATAACTGCTGCTGGCGCCTCCACATAATGCGGGTTTGAACCGCAGCTGTGGTCATCAAGTAACAAGCCTCCATTCCCATCAGGGTACGGAGGCTTGTTTTCATGTACTATAAGCTTTTGAAAGAAGCATCATATAGACGGAACATGGTTTTGTAGCCTGACTCATCAATCTTGATTCCTACATCCAGACGACCCGATATTTCCAGCGGACCGGAGGTATGACGGAGCTTGCTGCCTTCAGGAACAAAGACGATCATAATCTTGTTCCAGTAGGTCTCATCACCATTATCAAACGGGCACTCTGCACCCGGTTCTGGAATAAGGAGAAACCAGTTCTTTTCAAAAGAAAGGACTTCGCCCATAAAGCCCTTGATCGTTACGTGGCTGCCGCTTAGATCCCAGAACTTCTCTGAGGGCCGGGTCTGATCGTCACCGTCAAAGAAACCGCTCCAGTCAATATCTGTCTTCCCTGCAGGGGCTGCTGCCGCTGTATTCACCGTATTGGCAGGCTGTGCCGGGCTGGACGCCGGGACAGCGCCGGCTTTAGCGGCTGCTGGCTCAGCACTAGGATTCCCCGCGTCCTTTGCCTTTGCCGGTTGCCCGGGTGACGGCTGCGGCTTTGTGCTCTCCACAGGAGAGGGAGATGCAGAACTTGTGACAGCACCTGCAGTCTTCTTGGGAGACTCCTGAGCCACGGCAGATTCAATTGCCGAAGTTGCAGAAGGCATAGATGAAGGTTGGGACGTGACACCCGCTTGAGCCTCTGCTACCTCAGATCCGGAGTCTGCATTTGTTGATTGCACTACCGGAGCATCCTTCACGGCAGGGGAGGGTGAGGCCGGGGCCCGGGGAAATTGAGAAGCTGGTTGCGGGACAGCCGCCGCTTGTGCTTCCGTTGCTGGCTCATCCGTTCTGTCTGAAGCCTCAACTGCCGCAGCAAAGGATTGTCCGCTGCCCTCCGCTGCGTTGTTCTGTCCGCATGCCGGAAACAGCAGCAGACTTATGACGGATGTCAATATCAGAATCAGCCTTCCCTGTACTCGTATCAAGTGTGTATCCCTCCTAAGATTTGAACAAAGCGAGCGGATGCATCCGGTACATCCGGAATGCCGGCCCCAGCGAGGACAGCAGACCAATGGCAATGGCGCCAAGGACGATATACCAATGTTCCGGCGTCCAATGGAAAGATTCTATTTGAATACCTGCCTGCGAGAATAGCATATCCTTCAGCAGGTAGGCACCGAGATGACCCAGCAACAGACCGGTGATCAGTCCGGTTACCGTCACGAGCAGGCCTTCAGTTGTTAAGGTCAGCCATACATAAACCCTTGATTTTCCGAGAAGTCGTAAAATTCCCACATCCTTGGTCCGCTCTGAAGCAGCTGCAATCATGGATAATAAAATGGCAATGCCGGCAAGCAGCACGCAAATAGCCGTCAATACACCGAGCAGCCGGGAGCCCTGATCTACCGCATTCAACACATCGGAGACCGTCTTGCTTGTATAAACCGCCTGAACCCCATTACTGCCGTCAAGCGCCTGCTTCAGGTCATGAGCTCCAAGCAAGCTGGACGGTTTGACCAGCACAGCAGTAATCTCCCTGTCTTCAGCCCCAAGTTCATGCACCGCCCAGGCGTAGTCAACAGTCGTAAACACCGCACGGTCATCCGGGGTGTGGAGTTCAGGGAGAATGCCTGCTACGGTATAGCGGAAGCTGTCGTGAGCGTGTTCTTCATCCGCCGAATGCCCGGCCGGTTCCTCAGCCCCATGTTCCTCCTCATGCTCCGTTTCTGCCCCCGCGTGACTCTCGTCCTGCACAAGTCCATGCGCACCCGAAAAGGTATCTCCCACTTTTAGTCCCAGAGACCGGGCAACATAAGAACCTACAATGGTGTCACCGGTATAGGCATACATTGCACCCTCCTCCAGTCTGGTGTCTCCATAACGGGTAAAGAAGTAACCCGGATCCAGCCCGACAATCGGGTAACCCTTAAAGTTATCTCCCGTTGTCATCGCAAAGGCTACATCGACAGACGGATCCTGCTTCGCTTGATCCAGAACAGCAAGCGGAATGTTCCCCGTCGGCGCACCAATATGATAAAAAGTATTGAGCACCAGCTGAGTCCCGCTGCCTGCCGCTCCTATAACAAGGTCGAATGGTCCATAGCCTTTCTTCGCCCCCTGCTCCACGCTCTCGCGGGATAGTATCAGCAGAACGATAAAACCAACGGTGATGGCCACTGCACATACAGTAAGCAAGGACAGGAACCGCCGGTGCAGCACGTTGCGGAGGGTCAGTCTAAACAGACTCATAACGTCACCTTTTCCCGTTTACCGAGAGGGCCCTGCTGCTTAGGCAGTGCATCCCGGTGCACTTTATTAATCTCCTGAATGTTCAGACAGCGCGGGAAGCGGTCCGCCATATTGAGATCATGTGTTACAACGATTAGAGTATGGCCGTGAGTCATACTAAGGTCCAGCAAAAGCGAGGAAATCTCATCTGCAGTCTCCCAATCCAAGCTGCCCGTAGGCTCATCAGCCAACAGCAGCGGCGGCTGGTTCACTAATGCCCTTACAATCGCAACCCGCTGTTGTTGTCCGCGCGACAGCTGGGAAGGAAGATGCTTGCTGCGGTCCGCCAGGCCCACCTGTTCCAGCAAGCTGTCAACAATCTGCTTTCTCTCCTTATGCGGAAGCCGCGAGGTCATAGCAATCTCAACATTCTGCCTGGCTGTCAGCGAAGGAAGCAGATGAAAGTCCTGCAATACATAGCCGATAGCAGAAGCACGGAAAGCATCACGCTTCGACTCTGTCATATTGTGAAGCGGCTGGCCGTCCACAACAATCCCGCCGCTGTCCGCACTCATAATTCCGCTGATTAAATGCAGGAACGTGCTTTTACCGGACCCGCTGGGTCCGGTAATGGCTACGTGTTCTCCTTTTTCAACATACCACTGGGGGATATCGAGAATCGGCACAAATCTTCCGTCCACTTTGAACTGTTTTTTCAAATCCCGAATTTGGAGCAATAAGGCCACTCCTATCTCAATATAATACGTTCAGACAAAGCATCCCAAGTTAAGGTTGTGCCCTTCAGCTGGTTGAATGCACTAAGCGGCAGGTACAATACGTCATTATCAATATCTACTGTGTACGATGCTGCCTTGCCGTTCAGCTTGGCTGTCTTATCCGTCAGGTTAACATCAATCGTATTCTTCGCAAAAGTCAGCTTAGCAGCGGCTGTATCCCCTTTATAAGTTCCTCCAAGTGCTTTGGCCAAAGCCTCTGCCGGGTAGAGCACCTCATTGTCGCGGCTGATCTTAAACTTCGGATACACATATTTGGACTGCAGTTCTGCTGAACGCTTATTCAAATCAAGCCCCAGTATACCTGCTCCTGCTGTTGCGATCTGCGTGTTGTCTACCTGACCTTTCACTTTGTCCGCAATTGGACCATAAGCCCAGACCCCAACATCCACGGCCGAGTGTCCGTGACCAGACCAGCCTACCAGCAGACGCTTGGAAATCACCGCATTATACGCACCTTCACGTTTGTAAGAGGAACCGTCGCCATTCATGATCTGGGTAACTTCCTCTTCGGAAAGATCGGTAATCCATGTATTCGCCGTTACAATACTGCGGATCTCTTCGGGTGTCTGCGCTGCTTCAAGATCTGCTGCCAGGCTTTCGGAGGAATGTTTCTGCTTATTCCACAGATCAATGTTGATTTCGTAAATATTGTCGCGTGATAGGGATAAACCGCCTGTTTCATGGTCTGCCGTAACTACCACGGAAGTATTGCCGTTTTTCTTCGCAAACTCAATGGCTGTCTTGAATGCAGCATCAAAGTCGAGCGCTTCCTGAACAAGCGTCGGCAGGTCGTTGGCATGGCCGGCATGGTCGATACGCCCGCCTTCAATCATCATGACAAATCCGTCTTTATCCGTAGACAAAATATTCAGCGCTTTAGAGGTCATCGCCGCCAGACTCGGAATTTCCGCAGTCCGGTCCGGGACATAGGCAACATGCGAGCTGCCGAACAGGCCCAGAACCTTGGTATTTTTGGAAGTGAGCGCATTTAGGGCTGAAGTATTCTCAACCACAGTGTATCCCTTCGCCTGGAAATCAGGCAGGAGGTTCTTGTCTGTACGCTTCCCCTTCTCATCCTTAGTTACAAAAAACTGCTTGCCCCCACCCATGAGAACATCCACACCGCTCTCCAGATACTGCGAAGCAATTGCTGACTCATTATCGCGGTTGCGTACATGGGAGGCGTAAACGGCTGGTGTAGCATGAGTAACCCGTGCGGTGGTCACAAGGCCGGTGGCTTTGCCGCTGCTCTCAGCTGCTTCTATTATAGAAGCAAACGGTTTAGATACGTCCTCGTTGGAGACGCTGATGCCTGCATTGTAAGTTTTATGGCCTGTAGCAAATGCAGTACCGGC
Organism: Paenibacillus sp. IHB B 3415; assembly: GCF_000802655.2. NCBI lineage: Bacteria > Bacillati > Bacillota > Bacilli > Caryophanales > Paenibacillaceae > Paenibacillus > Paenibacillus sp. IHB B 3415. The sequence goes on from NZ_JUEI01000110.1 coordinate 14,028, forward strand.
TGAAGCCGAGTCTGTGACGATCCCGGACACGATTTTCCCGCCGTCCTCACCGCGGTCTGCATATGTAGTTGCTTGTCCAACGTAGTAAGGATCGAGGTTCAGATGATTGACGCTCTTAGTGTATTGTTGAAAATATCTGGCCGCAGAAATTTGGGCCGGACCCATGCCGTCGCCAATCAGAACGATAAGATTTTTGGACTGGGCTTTTGCAGCTCCCGCTGTACCCGTTGCACTCTGCGCTGCTCCTGCGAGCGTCGCCCCCGAAACTACTGCTGCAGCCAATCCTCCAAAGACAATGCCCTTCATTAGCTTCTTCATCATATACCCCTTCCTCATTATGGTGATTCTTACCCAAGCATACCTTGGAAAGGTTATCCAATTGTCAAAATAACTACGGAATTATATTAAATTATCAGTTACTCATATATTGCTATAACGTTTATCCGGAATTCTTTCACACAGAAAAAAAAAGCCCTGCAACCTTCGCTGCAAAGCGAATGATTACAGGACTCTATGGATTTAACTGGTTATTTTTGAATGTCTACTTACCTACATCTCCAAAAGCCGGATCAGTTCATCTTCATCCTCAATGACCTGAATGCCGAGTTGCTGTGCTTTGGCCAGCTTACTGCCTGCCTTCTCGCCGGCAATGACCAGATCAGTTTTCTTGGAGACACTGCCGGACACCTTAGCCCCGAGAGCCTCCAGACGCTCGGCCGCTTCCTCGCGGGTCATTTTCTGCAGAGAACCGGTCAGGACGACTGTTTTGCCGCTAAAGTAGGTGTTGGTACTGACTACACGCGGAGCTTCGGGCGCCTTAGCCTCTACACCCAGCGCCAGCATGCGGTTAATGCTTACCACCACAAACGGGTCGGCAAAATAATTCACGATGCTCTCAGCCACAATCCCGCCGATATCCGGCAGACCGGCCAGCTCCTCCGCCGTAGCGGACATTACAGCGTCCAGACTGCGGTAGTGGTCAGCCAGCATTCTGGTGGTTGCTTTTCCGGTGTTTGGGATACCGAGGGCATATAAGAAGGAGGCGAGATCCCGCCCTTTGCTCTCTTCCAATGCTTGGAGCAGATTATCCGCCTTCTTCTCCCCGAAACGGTCCAGCTTCACCAGCTGCTCGAAGGTCAATTCATATAGATCGGCCGGCTCACGTACACTAAGCTCTTCATGCAGCTGAGCAGCCGTCTTCTCACTGAATGTCTCAATATCCATGGCATCTCTAGACGCAAAATGCGTAATCCGGCTGACAATCTGCGGCTTGCAGTCCAGCTTGTTATTACAGAACAGATGTGCACCGCGCATCTCCAGCGGGAAGCCGCAGGCCGGACAATTCTCAGGGAAAATAATCTCCCCGCCGTCACTCTCTTCCGTCACCTTGCCCAGAATCTCCGGGATCACATCATTGGAGCGGCGGATGAACACCCGTGTGCCCAGCGCAAACTTCAGATTCTTCCGTTCAATGTCGCCTACATTGTTAAGTGTGCAATTCTGCACAGTAACGCCAGCCAGCTCCACAGCCTCTACCCGTGCCAGCGGCGTCACTTTGCCGGTACGGCCTACGTTCCAGCTGACCGATTCCAGAATCGTTGTGGTTTCTTCCGCCTCGAATTTATAGGCAACCGCCCAGCGGGGAAACTTATCCGTATAGCCCAGCGCTTCACGAATCCGGAAATCTGTCACCTTGATGACTGCCCCGTCAATCAGATAATCCAGGCCGGAACGGCTCTCTTCGATCTCAGCCAGCTGCTCGGTAACGTCATCGAAATTACTGAAGTAATTGAGATACGGGTTGACCTTGAACCGGTTGCTGCGCAGGAAATCCATCATTTCCTGGTGATCGGCAAACTGCACGCCCTCCGAGTACCCCACATTATAAAAGAAGGCATTCAGTCTGCGGTCTGCAGTCATCTTAGGATTCAGGTTGCGCAGTGCGCCGGCTGCACCGTTGCGTGCATTCTTCAGCGGCTCCGCCGCACGTGTATTATAGTCAGCCAGTACAGACAGGTTCATGATCCCCTCGCCCTGCACTTCGATCAGGCCTTCCTTGAACGGGATGTTCAAAGGAACGGATTTGATCGTCTTCACCTGAGCAAGAATACCTTCGCCTGTTACGCCGTTGCCCCGTGTTGCCGCCTGGATAAGTACGCCGTCACGGTAGGTCAGGTTCAGCGTTAAGCCGTCAAACTTCAGCTCCACCGCATAACACGGGTCAGGCAGAGGATTCTCCGGATTCTTGGTATTGTAGTCATTCACCAGCTTCAGCACACGGGCGTTCCAGGTGCGCAGCTGTTCAATATTCTGCGCCTTGTCGAGACTCCACAATGGTGCCAGATGGCGGTGTGGCGTGAAGCCCTTCAGCAGTTCCCCGCCCACCCGCTGGGTTGGAGAATGCGGCAGTACAATTCCGCTCTCCGCTTCCAGCGCCACCAGCTTGTCGTAGAGCACATCATATTCCTTGTCGCTGATCTGCGGCGCATCCATTGTATAGTAATGATAGTTATATTGATTCAGCTCGGCTACGAGCTCTTCCATCGTGAACATAATATCCATCCGGCACATCCCTCCGTCAAATAGGTTTCCTACGGTTAGCGTGATCCAAAAACACAATCGTTAATCGCAGCTTGCTTTATTCAACTTTGGTGATCGGTGCAAAGCCGGCCAGCAGCCGCTTCACGCCCACCGGCGCCGGGAAGGCAATCTGCAGCTCCGTATCGTTGCCGCTGCCCTTCACGGCCACAACGGTGCCTATACCCCATTTGCCGTGGGAGACCTTGTCGCCCGCCTTGAAGCCGGCGGACGCTGCGGCCCCTGCTCCCGGAGCGCTCTGCGCGCCTCCGGTCGTCACAACGACACGGCCCGCGCCCGGCACCGCGCTCGCCGAGCTGCCGCTGCCGAAGCTGGCGGCCCC
>NZ_JUEI01000111.1:0-30570 GCF_000802655.2 Paenibacillus sp. IHB B 3415
GGGGGCAGAGCGGCGGACGCGGCCGGCTTCGGCGGCGGGCGGACCGCTGCGCTGGCGCAGAGCCTGCTCGGCGTGCTCGCAGGCTGCGCCGTCTTCGCACTCGGCGCAGTGGCGCTGCGGCTGCTCAGCGAGAATGAACTGCGCCAGCTTCCGGGCTTCGGCCCCCGGCTGGCGGACAAGCTGAAGAAGCTGCGCCTGTTCCCTTAAGGCTTACTAATAATTTACATAGGGCCACCGGCTGCACGAGCAGCAGGCAGATGCCCTCAAAGGAGTAGACAGGCATGAGTGCAATACTAACGGTAGTCGGCCTCGGGTCCGGTAATCCGGACCGGCTGACACTGGGCATTATCAAGAAGCTCAAGGCGGCATCCGCCGTTTACGTGCGGACCGCAGAGCATCCCGCTATGGCTGCACTGGCTGAGCTTGAGATTTCTTCGGAGTCTTTCGACGGGCTGTATGAATCGTTATCCTCCTTCCCTGAGGTCTACGAAGCCATTACGGCAACCCTGATTGAGAAGGCAGCGGCGGCGCCGCATGGTATGGAAATCGTCTATGCCGTGCCCGGACATCCCATGGTTGCTGAATCCGCTGTATCCCTGCTGCGCCAGCGCTGCCCGGAGGCCGGCATTGAGTTGAATATCCTCGGCGGCGAAAGCTTCCTCGATGAGGCATTCGTCCGTCTGGGCTTTGATCCGATTGAAGGGTTTCAGCTGCTCGATGCTTCGGGCATCCGCAGCTCCCAGCTCCACCCGGAGCTGCACACGTTGATCGGACAGGTCTATGACAGCTTCACTGCATCAGAAACCAAGCTCTGCCTGATGGAACTGTACCCGCCGGAGTATGAAGTAATTGTCGGACATGCTCTCGGTGTAGAGGGCGAGGAGCAGATTCTGCGTGTGCCGCTGTATGAGCTGGACCGGCTGGACGGATACGGCAACCTCTCGCTGGTGTATGTTCCAATCAACCATGCAGAGGATGCGCGAAAGCGTACGTTTGCCCGGCTGCATGAGATTGTCGATATTTTGCGGAGCCCGGAAGGCTGTCCCTGGGACCGTGAGCAGACCCATGAATCCTTGCGCAAGAACCTGATCGAAGAGACTTATGAGGTGCTGGAAACGATTGATGAGGATGACCCGGACCATATGAAGGAAGAGCTGGGCGACCTGCTGCTCCAGATTATGCTTCATGCCCAGATGGAAGAGGAGCTCGGCACATTTAGCGTCTATGATGTAATAGAGGGGCTGAATGAGAAGCTGATCTTCCGCCATCCGCATGTATTCGGTGACCAGGTTGCCGGCAATGCCGAGGAGGCGCTGCAGAACTGGGACGGCATGAAGGCCGAAGAGAAGCGGCGCAAAGGCGTGAAGCCTGAAGCGCTATCCGCGCTCAGCGGGGTTCCCCGTGACCTGCCTGCACTGATGAAGGCTTACAAGCTGCAGAAGAAGGCCTCCAAGGTGGGATTCGATTGGGATAATACCGGGGATGTCCTGGCCAAAATCCGTGAAGAGGTCGACGAACTGCAGGAAGCGATTGAAACGGGGCTGTCTGCCGAGGAGCAAATGCTGGAGCTGGGTGATCTGCTGTTCGCCGCAACCAATGTAGCCCGCTTCATCGACGCTGATCCGGAGGAAGCGCTGACCCGCACAAACCGCAAGTTTATCTCCCGGTTCCAGTACATTGAGCAGCGGCTGCTTGATAGAGGTACTAGTGTTCAAGACAGTAGTCTGGAAGAGATGGAGGCTCTCTGGCAAGAAGCCAAGACGGAAGAGCGGAGCCAGTAGGGTATACAGTGCCGGAGAAACGGTAATGCTGTGAACAGGACCATAAATCTCTGATTTAAAATGCAAAGAGAGGTTTATAATGTTATAGTGCTATAAGCCCCGGTTCTCTGCCAGCGGTTACTTTTTTAAAAAAAGGGCGGATCATGGCAGGAATTGAAGGTAGAATCAAGAATATCATAAAGACGAAATGACGATTTGCGGCAAATTTTGCCAGCAAACCGGACTTTCATTTATTTTTTGTATCCTAGGAGGAACTTCAAATTATGAACAAGACAGATCTGGTAAACAACATTTCCGAAAAAAGCGGATTGGCCAAAAAAGATGTAGAAGCGGTACTCAACGGGGTTCTGGGCGAAATTACAGAAGCTCTGGCAAGCGGAGATAAAGTGCAGCTGATTGGATTCGGTACTTTTGAAACCCGCAAACGTTCCGGCCGTACCGGCCGTAACCCGCAATCGGGCACACCTATTGAAATCCCTGAATCGACTGTACCGGCCTTCAAGGCAGGTAACAAGCTTAAAGAAGCCGTTAACTAATGCGTCTGGACAAGTTCCTGAAAGTTTCCCGTCTGATCAAGCGCCGCACCGTGGCCAAGGATGTGTCCGAACAGGGCCGGGTTCTGATCAATGGACGGGAATCCAAACCGAGCAGCACTGTGAAGATCGGTGACGAGATTACCGTGCAGTTCGGCCAAAAGCTTGTGACGGTCAAAGTCGAAAAGCTGGTGGAGACCACCCGCAAGGACGAGGCCGCCGGAATGTATACCCTGCTCCGTGAAGAGCCTGTGGCCAAAAGCACCGGACTCGACTGGTAAGGCAGATATATATTCAGGCAGTAATCGAAAGCGTAACTTTACTCTATGTGAAGTTGCGCTTTTTTACGATGCATGGCACTCCTTCATGTTCTATACCCTGTCCTTCCGTCATAGATTAGAACCAAGAAGGAGGGGTACATGCTATGATCGAGCCAGCCAAAGTCAATAAACAACATGATCTGCACATGCACAGCCGTAAACAGGTCGAACTTACGGGCGTGCAGAATGTAGAGAGCTTTGACAGCGAGGAGTTTCTGCTACGTACGGAACTCGGCCATCTCACCATTCGGGGAAGTCATTTACATATCAAAAATTTAAGTCTGGAGAATGGATTGTTGTCACTTGAAGGCAATGTTCATTCCCTGATTTATCTGGATCCCGGTACGCAGGGCAAAAATAAAGGGATTCTCCGTAAGCTGTTCAAATGAATCCCGCGGTCCAATGGATCACCCTGCTCTATATGGTGCTGGCCGGCACAGCCATGGGACTGGCCTATGACAGCTACCGGGTGCTGTCGCTGAAGCTGAGCTTTCCCAAATGGCTGAATGCGCTGCTGGATCTGCTGTACTGGATAGCGGCTGCCCTGTTCGTCTTTCGCATGCTTTATGCCGGAAATCAGGGACAATTGAGGTTTTATGTCTTTCTCGGACTCTTTCTAGGTGTATGGATCTATTTTTTGATCTTCAGTGTTACGGTGCGGCGTTTTGTGTTAATGTTAATTCAGTCGGTTCAGTATACGTGCAGACTGCTATGGAGATGTATTGAGATAGTGATCGGATGGCCGCTTCTCTGGCTGTGGCGCCTTGTGAAGGGAACGCTGCTGCTGCTCTGCCGGGTCCTGCTCTATATTTTGAAGCTGCTGCTGCGTCTAACCAAGCCAATCTGGGTACTTCCTGTAAGGTGGGTCTCTCCGTATCTTTCCCGGTTCTATCATAGTGCCAGGGTGGTGAGGATCACTAAATGGATATCGGAATGGCGGAAACGCTGATCTTGAACTGGGGGTACGCTGTATGAACAGATTCTCTGCGGAAGAGAAGAATAATAACAATAAGGCTTCGGCCGCAGGCGCGAAGAGAAGAAAGTTTATATGGATTTTTGTAGTGGCGGTATTCTTCGGCTGGGCCGGGTTTACTTTCTTTGCCCAGAGTTCAGCTATTGCCGACAAGACTGAACAGCTTGCGAAGAAGCAGCAGAGCAATGAAAGTGTCACAGCTTCGCTCAACCAACTGAAATATGAAGTCTCGCGGCTGAATGATGATGAGTATATCGGACAATTAGCGCGTAAATGGTATAATATGTATCCAGAAGGTGAATCACCTATCCGCACAGAGCAATCTGAGTAATAAAAGCAGGCTAAAAGGGGCTTTCGCTCTGTTGCCTTGCTTTGTTCTTTACTGTATAATCAAATCACCGCAGACAGGATGAACTTAATATTCGTCTGTATATTTTTAAGGGAGGATCATTTTATTCTATGGCAATTGAAGTGGGCACCAAGTTAGAGGGCAAGGTGACAGGCATCACGCATTTCGGAGCATTTGTGGATCTGTCAGGAGGTGTCACAGGTCTCGTTCACATCTCGGAGATCGCCGATAACTACGTCAAGGATGTTAACGATCATTTGAAGATTGCGGATGTAGTAACCGTCAAGGTGATCAATGTTGACAAGGACGGCAAGATCGGACTTTCCATTAAGCAGGCCGTTGATAAGCCGGCGTCAGAAGTACGTCCCCCCAGAGCTCCAAGACCAGAACGTCCAAGCGGTGGAGACCGTTTCGGCGGTGGCGGCAGTGGCGGAGGCGGCGGTGGTGGATTCAATCGTGAACGGGGTGGGCGTCCATTCAAGCCTGCAGCCGGTAAACCTTCATTCGAGGATAAAATGTCACGCTTCCTGAAAGACAGCGAAGAACGGATATCTTCGATCAAGAAGAACACAGAAGGAAAGCGCGGCGGCCGTGGAGCCAAGCGCGTATAATCTGAGTCTTGCACATCATAAATAACCGCTGGGGCTTCACGCCCTTCGCGGTTTTTTTGTATGTCCTGGTAATTGTTCAATTCCTGGCATTTGCCCGCATTCGCAGTAAGCTCTGTAATAACTTCAGTGTAGGATTCGCAGCCGGGCTGTTTTTTGTCGGCCACAAACAAATTGCCGACAGCATCCAAGCCATTCTCACATAACTCTAGGGCAATCGCTGACGAATGTCTGCGGGGGCACCGGCAACGTCCGCCGTCATGACCAGCCCCGGCAAGGGCTAACCTTTTGCTCCGTAAGGGTTAGAAAGGTTTTTTCATAAAATGTCGGCAGAGGCTTTTTTGTCGGAATATTTTTACAGCCTGCTCTCTGTTTCTGACAAACTTTCATAAGACCCCCGCTATATAATGAGAACCATAAATTCTTATACGGGTGGTGCAGGGGAATGAGTAAAAGCAATGTGGTGAATTTGCCGGAGTGGACAAGAGCAGGAAGCAAAGACAAGGTTCAGAAGGAAGCTTGGAGTACACGTCTGAAGGCGTGGAGTATGAAACAGCCGGTCCTCCAGTTCATCGCGGTCAAGAAGTGGGCACTGCTGCTGAGTCTGATGGGCTTTTTACTGGGCCGTGCCATGATTTTGGACGAGCTGACTCCCTTTGCTGCCGCTTATTTTGCCGTCATTGTATTTATGCGCAGGGACTCTACGCTGCCTGTGGCTGCGGCTATTCTTCTCGGAAGTCTCTTTACCCCGTTTCCCGGTGCTATAGTGGTTGCCGCAGAGCTGATTATCTTTTATCTGATTTATAAAGGAATGGAGAACTTCCAGCGGGTGGATCTGTCCTATGCGCCGCTAATGGTATTCGTGGCTTCTTTTATGGTGGGACTGTTCCGGGTGGTGATCGGACCGACGCTGGCCTGGTATCCGCTGATGATGGCAACGATTGATGCCTTGCTTGGGTTTGTGCTGACGCTCGTATTCCTGCAGGCGCTTCCGGTGTTTACTTATAAGCAAAAAAGCAGGGCGCTTCGCAATGAAGAGGTCCTCTGCCTGATTATTCTGCTGGCCTCCGTGATGACAGGCCTGGTCGGGTGGACGGTAAACGGCCTTTCTCTGGAGCATATTTTATCGCGTTTTCTCATTCTGCTCTTTGCCCTTGCCGGTGGAGCCCCGCTCGGGGCAGCCGTCGGTGTCGTCACCGGTCTGATCCTTAGTCTGGCTGATGTAAGTGCCATTTATCAGATGAGTCTGCTGGCCTTCTCCGGTATGCTAGCGGGAATGATGCAGTCCGGACGCAAAGGGGCCGTCTCTATCGGGATGCTACTGGGTTCAACCATATTGTCGGTATATTTCATGGGACCGGGCGATGTGATGAATTCCACCTGGGAGACCTGCGCGGCCGTAGTGTTGTTTCTTCTGACACCTAAAGGCATTATTTCTGCCATTGCCAAATATGTACCGGGCACTGCTGATCATAGCCGCTCTCAACATGAATATGCCCGCAGAGTGCGGGATATTACAGCAGACCGGGTTACCCAGTTCTCTCAGGTATTCCGTCAGCTCTCCAGCAGCTTTGGTCAAATTCCCCGTGCCACGGAAGCAGGTAAAAGCGACCGTGAAATGGAGGATTTTATGAAAACGGTAACGGAAGGGGCCTGCGCCGGCTGCATCCGGCGTACCCACTGCTGGGATGCCAAGTTCTATCAGACATACAGATATATGACCGATATGATGACTACTGTGGAGGAATGCCCCGACATTACAGCGGCCCAGCTGCCTCCGGAATGGAACCGGATCTGCGGAAAGACGGGCGAAGTACTGGAAGTAATGAAGGGCCAATATGAACTCTATCAGCATGATATGCGCTGGAAGCGGCAAATATACGACAGCCGCCAATTTGTTGCCGAGCAATTATCCGGGGTCTCTCAGGTTATGGAGGATCTGGCGAAGGAGATCAAGCGGGAGGGCCAGGCGATGTACCGCCAGGAGGGACAGATTCGCGAGGCGCTGGAGAAGCTGGGCCTGTCAATTCACACCATAGAGATTCTAAGCCTTGATCCCGGCCGGGTAGAGATTGAAGTGGTGCACGCTTATACCCGGGGCTTTGACGAATGCCGCAAAATGATTGCCCCGCTGCTCTCCGATATCCTGGAGGAGAATATTGCAGTTGTAAGTGAAACAGCAGTGCATCCGCGCGAAGGCTTATCCATGGTGACTTTTGGTTCGGCCAAAGCTTATGAAATCAATACCGGTGTAGCCGGGGCTGCCAAAGGAGGCGATATAATGTCCGGTGACAGCTTCAGTACGGTGGAGCTCGGAAATGGCACCTTTGCTGTGTCGATCAGCGATGGAATGGGCAACGGCGAGCGAGCCCGGATGGAGAGCAGCGCTGCGCTATCCATGCTGGAGAAGCTGCTGCAATCCGGGATGGATGAGAAGCTGGCGGTCAAATCCGTCAATTCGATTCTGCTGCTGCGTTCCCCGGATGAATTCTATGCAACCGTGGATATGGCGCTGATTGATCAATATTCGGCGCAGACCATCTTCATGAAGATCGCGTCAGCACCAAGCTTTATCCGGCGGGGCAGCGAGGTTATTCCGGTGACAGCCAGCAATCTGCCGATTGGAATTATTAAAGATATCGAAGTGGACCTGGTCACCATGCAGCTGCGTCCCGGAGATATTCTCATTATGATGACCGATGGTATTTATGATGCGCCCGGATATGCCGTTAATAAAGAGATATGGATGAAACGCCTGATTCAGGAGCTGGAAGGCGATGATCCTCAGGATATGGCCGACAGCCTGCTGGATAAGGTAATCCGTTACCAGGGCAATGAGATCCATGATGACATGACGATTGTCGTCAGCCGTGTCGATCATTTCCATCCGGAGTGGTCCAGCCTGCATATGCCGGGCGTGGGCCGAATGGAGAGACCGCGTACAGTTAGTTAGGTAACCTATCATTCACCTGACATTGTTCTTTCATTATTATCTATTAAGTAATTGCGCTTAGCACGCAGCCATGTATTTCAAGGACCTCTGGGGTGTATAGCTTCGCCTCTGCATAGGCATGAAATGTTGTACTGAGTGCAGCTTTGATGTGAAGATACCCACGTGTTTGGGAAGATTGTTGTACAAATTACAAGAATTGCTCCGCTAAATGGCTTGGAAGCTGAGAAATCCTGCATTTCGTACAACAATATCCGTTTAAGGATGATTTCATGAGGGGAATGTTGTATTTGGTGCAGGATTTTTAGACCTCAGACTGGAGGAGCGATAGCGGGCGCTTAATAGTTTTTTGCAGGGAACTTATCAATTCAGCTGTAGCAAATACCAGATTTCCAGCAACAGCTAAGTCGTTGATCACCACTGGAGGTTCCAAATATTCCTCTGGCTGTGGCCTGTGGGCTAAGAAATCTTGTTTCAATAGGCGGGTGCACTCCATCGATCCACCCGCCCGCCCTGCCCCGCCCCGTTTCAACCGCCCCGCCGCTGACTCAGCGGCGATTGCTTCAGATTGTTGGTCTTATCGTGAGGTTAAGGAACGGAGAGGAATTTTGGAACTGTAGAAGCGGCAGCGTTCGCCTTTGTCCCCGGATTTGCACCTTATAACAAATTTAATAAATCCGGGGACAACAGCGATCGAAAGTCCAAATATTTCTTGCAGTTCCCCGGCCTCACGATAATTTATCTGAAGCTCCGCTAAGCGGCGTTTGAAATCTCTCTACCTTGGATATGCTAGAACTAGATACAAGGCAAAGGGGAGTGAACGGTCATGAAGCAGATACTGCTTATTACTGACGGTTGTTCGAATGTGGGGGAAAGTCCGGTACTTGCGGCGGCGCATGCCCGGCAGGAAGGCATTACGGTCAATGTCGTAGGTGTCGTGGACTATGGAACGATCGGTGAACTCGGAAGCCGGGAGATCGCTGATATTGCCAAAGCGGGAGGCGGACTCAGCCGGATTGCCTCAACGTCGCAGCTGGCGCAGACCATTCAGATGATGACCCGCAAGACCGTGGTTCAGACGATCCAGCAGGCGGTTAATAAAGAGGTAAAAAAAATTCTCGGCGAGGGTTCCCTTGAAGAACTGCCTCCGCAGCAGCGATCGCAGGTGGTTACGGTTGTCGATGAGCTGACCGAGACTTCTCCGCTGCGCATTGCCCTCTTAATTGATGCAAGTGCGAGCATGAAGCCCAAGCTGGGTGCCGTGGAGGATGCCATCCGTGATTTGGCACTCAGTCTGGAGGCACGGGAAGGGCGGAGCGAGCTTGCCGTGTTCCATTTCCCCGGGCACACCAGCAGTGAAGATGCCGTGCTGGATATGGACTGGACGCGGAATGTATCGGAAGTCCGCTCACTGTTCTCCAGGCTGAAGATGCGGGGAGCTACTCCGACAGGACCGGCTATTTTCAAGGTGCTCGAACATTACCGTTATGATAAACTGGATGAACCTCGTGACTATCTTGCGAATGGAGATGACGAGGCAAGAGAAGGGATGATTGGTGGGTATGTCGTCTAATCCACCCTATCCGGCAGGCACTGTAATTACCGGCAAATGGCGGGGGAACCGTTATGTTGTGGAGCGGATGCTGGGGAAAGGGGCAAACGGAACCGTATATCTTGTGCAGCGGGAAGGCCGGCGGGAGCGGTATGCGCTCAAAATCGGATACGATACGCTGGAGCTGCAGTCAGAGATCAATGTACTGACCTCTCTGCAATCCTGCCGTAAACGCAGCGAGCACCGGGCGCGCAAGGAGTCACCGTTGTCCTCTTACCTGCTGGAATCGGATGATTTCAAGGATAGGGACCATACTCCTTTCTACGTGATGCGTTATGTGGAGGGCAGACCGCTGCATCATTTTTTGTCCAGGAACGGGGCGTCCTGGCTGGGGCTTGTCGGCATGAAGCTTCTGGAGAAGCTGCAGACCCTGCATGAGTGCGGCTTTGTGTTCGGAGACCTTAAGCCGGAGAATGTCATGGTATCCAGTTACGGGGAAGCCGAGCTGATTGACTACGGAGGCGCGAGTCCCCTGGGACGCAGCGTGAAGCAGTTTACCGAATGGCATGACCGCGGATTCTGGAACGCCGGCAGCCGGACGGGAGACGAGAACTATGATCTGTTTGCTTTTGCCGTACTGTGCCTGCGCCTGCTTAATGAAGAAGGTCTGAAGTCCGCAGCCCAGCAGCTGCCGCAGACCCGGAGTGTGGATGAACTGCTGAAGCTGGCCAGAAATCTGCCTGACAAGAAGCTGGCCTCCTGGCTGTGTCTGGCGCTCAAAGGCGGTTTTCCCGGTTCCGCACAAGCTGCGGAGATCTGGAGAAATCAGATATACAGAGCACGGAAGACGGGAAAAGATACGATGGCAACTCCCCGCTGGCTCAAAAATGCGTTTGCGCTGTCTTTATTTCTGCTGGCCTTTACGATCTACTGGGTATTCCGTTTTTGAAATTATACATAATACCAGGGTGCTGGAATTCCGGAGCAAGACAGGCAAGTGATCTGCAAGAAAGGATGCCGCATATGGAACAAATGAAAGAACTGGTGGAATCCGTACTGGAAGCTGCGGCTGAGCATGAACTGTGGCAGCCCCATGACACCATTGTAGTCGCAGTTTCCGGAGGGCCGGACTCTGTGGCTCTTTTGCGTATTTTGCACGAGATAGCCGTAAACCGGATGCCATTAACTCTGGTCTGTGCCCATGTGAATCATGGCTTCAGAGCCGAATCAGCGGAAGAGGCGGAGTTTGTCAGGAAGTTGGCTGCTGAGCTGGGAATCCCTTTTGAGCTCGCGGAGTTTGATATTCCATCCATGGTCAAGGAAATAGGACTGGGTCCGGAAGGAGCGGCAAGGGAGAAACGCTATCAATTTCTGATTGAAACCGCGCACCGTTACCATGCACGTTCTGTTGCACTGGCCCATCATGCCGATGATCAGGCCGAGACCGTGCTGATGCGGCTGCTGCGGGGGAGTGGTCCTTCGGGGCTTGCAGGCATGCGCTGGAAACGGACTGAAAAAAAGGTGGAACTCATCCGCCCCTTCCTGCGTATTAACAAAACAGCTCTTGTCGGCTTATGCCGGGAAGAGGGGTTTGCTTACGCGGAGGATGCCAGCAATCTGCTTATGAAGTATAAGCGGAACGCGATCAGGCTGGAAGTATTGCCCCTGCTTGAACAGCATAATCCGAGAGTGAGACAATCACTTCTGCAGCTGTCTGAAATTGCCGGTGCGGAAGATGAATATATGGAGGCGAATGCGGCAAAATGCTTCGAAGAGCTTGTTTTTATCGAGCATGGAAAATACACCTTGAAGAGAGCTTCATTTGCGGCCCTACCCTCCGCTTTACAACGGCGTTTGATTAAACTAATATTAAATTATCTGTCAGCGGATTCATCTGCGATGGATTTCCCCAAGATTGAAGCTGTGCGCCGGGGAACGCTGCAGGAGCACCCCACCGTATGGACTTTGGATTTGGGCGGGGGTTTCGTCTGTATGCGGCAATATGACACCCTTTTGTTCTCGTCCAAGCCCTTGCTTCGGCAGGTGAGCTATACATACCCTCTGTCTTTGCCTCATCCCCGGATCAACCTGAAGGAGATAGGAAAAGTTATGACGATGAAGGTGCTGGAGAGAGAAGATTTTTTTGCACAGGAGGAGGACTCTGGGAAGATGTCGGCTTGGTTTGACGGCGATGAGCTCGTCTTACCACTCACCATCCGTTCCCGATTGCCTGGAGATACCATAAGGGTTATGGGATTAAACGGAAGCAAAAAGGTAAAAGATATTTACATTGATGATAAAATACCTTCTTCCGAACGCTCTGCGATTCCCCTCGTTTGTGATGGTTTGGGCAATATCGTCTGGATTCCGGGCGTAAGGCGCTCGATGCATGCCGCAGTAGGGCGGCACACGGCCTCGGTGCTTCTCCTGTCCATGGAAGACATGGAACAGGGCGAAGAAACGTAATGGTCGAAGTAAGTCTTTCATAGTATAACTTAGGAGGTTCGCAAGTTGCAGAATGATATTCAAGAAATCTTGATCAGCGAAGAAGAAATCCAACAAAGAATCAGGGAGCTTGGCGCCCAGCTGAGCAAGGAATATGCAGGCCGCACACCTTTAGTCATCTGTGTACTCAAAGGTGCGTTTATCTTTATGGCGGATCTGGTTAAAGTGATTACAGTACCCGTTGAGATGGACTTCATGGCAGTATCCAGCTACGGCGGTACGACCAAATCCTCCGGTGTAGTCAAAATCATCAAGGATCTGGACACATCGGTTGAAGGCCGCGATGTTCTGATTGTCGAGGACATTATCGACAGTGGTCTTACGCTCAGCTATCTGATTGAGATGCTGCAGGGCCGGAATGCTGCTTCCGTCAACGTAGTCACCCTGTTCGATAAACCTTCAGGCCGTGCAGTTAATCTTGAAGCCGAATATACCGGCTTTGTGATTCCTGATGCTTTCCTGGTAGGCTATGGACTCGACTATGCCGAACTGTATCGGAACCTCCCATACGTAGGTGTACTGAAGCCTGAAATTTATTCCAAATGAACCAATCGACAGCCTTAGATTCAAGGATCACTTTTCTGGATTTCCTGACAATTTGAGGAGTCTGGTCAGGCTATGGTACAATAACTTGAGCGTTGTGAGAGGAGGTAGGGGATGAATCGGTTCATCCGGAATTCTGGTTTTTATTTGATTTTATTTTTAGTCGTGGTGGGCATTGTCCAGTTTGTAAGCAATGGAAATGAATCCGCCGATTTCCCTAGATATGATGAGTTAAGACAGGAGATCAAGGACAATAATGTGAAGAGCCTGACGGTTCAGTTTGAGGGTAACGCATTTCTGGTTACAGGCGAATACAAAGAATTGCCGCCCGAAACTAAATCGAAGAATTTCTCCACTTATGTTCCTCCTACAGATCGGGCCCTTGATGAACTTATAGCTGCCAGTGAAGTTAATGGCGTGGAGCTGACTCAGAAGAAAATGGAAGGCGACAGCATCTGGCTGACATTCCTTTCTTCCATCATTCCATTAGTTATCATGTTCATCCTGTTCTTCTTCCTGTTTAACAATGCACAGGGCGGCGGCGGCAAGGTCATGAATTTCGGCAAGAGCAAAGCCCGGTTATATAATGAAGAGAAGAAGAAAATCAGCTTCGAGGATGTTGCAGGAGCTGATGAAGAGAAACAAGAGCTTGTGGAGGTCGTGGAATTCCTCAAGGATCCGCGTAAATTCGCAGCTGTAGGTGCACGTATTCCTAAAGGGGTACTCCTTGTGGGACCTCCGGGAACAGGTAAAACCTTGCTGGCCCGTGCGGTAGCAGGTGAAGCCGGTGTTCCATTCTTCAGCATCTCCGGTTCCGACTTTGTGGAAATGTTCGTCGGTGTCGGCGCATCCCGGGTACGTGATTTGTTCGAGAATGCGAAGAAGAATGCTCCTTGTATCATCTTTATCGACGAAATCGATGCTGTGGGACGTCAGCGCGGCGCAGGACTTGGCGGCGGACATGACGAACGCGAACAAACCCTTAACCAATTGCTCGTTGAAATGGACGGCTTTGGCGGCAACGAAGGCATTATCATTGTCGCGGCTACTAACCGCGCCGACATACTGGATCCGGCATTGCTCCGTCCAGGCCGGTTTGACCGTCAGATTACGGTTGACCGTCCAGACGTGAAGGGCCGTGAAGCTGTACTGAAGGTTCACTCCCGCAACAAACCGCTTACCAAGGATGTTCGGCTTGACGTAATTGCCAAGCGTACAACCGGCTTCACCGGTGCGGATCTGGAGAACCTGCTTAACGAAGCGGCACTGCTTGCTGCACGCCGCAACCGTAAGGACATTACCATGCGTGAAGTGGATGAAGCGATTGACCGTGTAATTGTCGGCACAGAGAAACGCAGCCGCGTAATCAGTGACCGCGAGAAACGTATTGTAGCTTACCACGAAGCAGGCCATACCATTGCCGGCTACTTCCTCGAGCATGCCGATGTGGTGCATAAGGTTACCATTATCCCGCGCGGCCGCGCAGGTGGATATGTCATTATGCTTCCTAAGGAAGACCGGATGATCGTTACCAAGCAGGAACTCTTGGATAAGGTTACCGGATTGCTTGGCGGACGTGTTGCTGAAGAATTGTTCATTGGCGAAATCGGCACAGGCGCTTATAGTGACTTCCAGCAGGCTACGCGCATTGTGCGTGCGATGATTATGGAATATGGAATGAGCGATAAGCTTGGGCCATTGCAGTTCGGCACATCCCAAGGCCAAGTCTTCCTTGGCCGTGATATCGGACATGAACAGAACTACAGTGACTCCATTGCTTACGAGATTGACCAGGAAATGCAGAACCTTATCCGTAGCAGCTATGAGCGCTGCAGAGAGCTGCTGACCAAGCATTCCAAAGAAATGCACCTGATTGCGAACACCCTTCTGGAGAAGGAAACGCTGGAACTTGATCAGATCACAGAATTGATTGAGCAAGGCTACCTGACGGAGGATGGCAAACCGGAAGAAGCAGAGGCAGTTACGCACGAAGCGGGCGAGCCAGTAATTGATTCTATCGGTGATGTACGTGTACGTATTCAAGGCAAATCCGACGAAGAACCGCCATTCCTTGGCGATCTATCCAAGGATATTCCGAATAAACCGGATCCTGAAGAAGGAAACGGTTCGGATGATGGCAACAAAGGCGGCGGAAGTCTGGTTTAATCGCTGAACAAAATATCGTAATATTATCCGGAGAACCTGAGGTTCTCCGGATTTTTCTGTCTGTAGGTACATCAAGACATAGAGCTACACCCGGTCTGCCCGCATTGACAGGGGGTGGAACGTTGTGTACATTAGTGATTAAATATTAAATAAATTAACTTAATAGAATGTACTGGCTATATGCCATGAAGACATAAGGGGGAGAATGACCGTGGAAGCTCTGGCGCTTGAGCGCAAGCAGGAACAGAATCGTGAACTTCGTGTGCGCCTCGAACAGCTTAAGAAAGAACGGAATGCAATAATTCTGGCTCATTATTATCAGCGTGATGAAATTCAGGAAGTAGCGGATTTCCGTGGCGACTCTTTTTTACTGGCTCAGAAGGCTGCGGAGACAGAGGCAGATGTGATTGTATTCTGCGGGGTTCATTTTATGGGGGAAAGCGCCAAGATTCTTGCGCCGAACAAAACTGTTATAATTCCTGATGAACGCGCCGGCTGTCCTATGGCGGATATGGTCAACGTGGACGGACTCCGGAAGCTGAAGGCGCAGCATCCTAATGCCAAAGTAGTAACCTATATCAACTCCTCCGCTGAGATCAAAGCGGAAACTGATATTTGCTGTACCTCTGCCAATGCGGTGAAGGTGATTGAATCGCTTGATGCGGAAGAGATTATCTGGGTACCCGATAAGAACCTGGGCCAATATGTTCAGGATAAGACCGGCAAGAAGCTGATTATATGGGAAGGCTACTGTAATACTCACGATATGCTTACCGTCAAGGATGTAGTGGAGATGAGAGCCAAATATCCGGAAGCGGAATTTGTGGTACATCCGGAATGCCGTCCTGAAGTGGTGGCCATGGGTGATTATGTGGGCAGCACAACCTCGATTATAGAGTATTGCCGGAAATCGGACCGCCGGCAGTTTATCGTGGGAACTGAGGATGGAACCGGATATCAGCTGCGTTTGGACAGTCCGGATAAAGAATTCCATTTTGCCACCAAATTCCTGGTTTGTCCCAATATGAAGGTTAACAATTTAAAGAAACTGGTAAAATGCCTGGAGACGATGAAGCCGCAGATTTATGTACCGCCCGCTGTCGCCGACAAAGCCAGAACTTCCCTAGAGCGCATGCTACAAGTCCGGTAGCATGCGCTACTCTTTCGTTGAAACAGGTGAAAAGCGGTCATGATTCCACAATATTTGGTTGATTTCGATCTTCAGGGGCTTCCTGTAATTAAGACAGACTGTATTGTGATTGGTTCAGGCATTGCCGGTTTGTTCACAGCGATCAAAGCCAGTGAAGACCGGAAGGTCATTATGATTACGAAGAAGACAGTCATGGAGAGCAATACACGGTATGCCCAAGGGGGGATTGCCGCTGTGTTCTCAGACGATGATTCTCCGGTATATCATCGTCAGGATACCCTGATGGCCGGTGCGGGGCTAAACTCCTCTGCGGCTGTTGATGTACTGGTGAATGAAGGTCCGGAAGGCGTCCGCGAACTCATCCGGCTCGGGACGAAGTTCGACAAGGAGAATGGCGAGCTTGCGTTAACGCAAGAGGCAGCACATAGCCACCGCCGTATTCTGCATGCGAATGGGGATGCTACAGGCTATGAAATTGTCCGCGCCTTGGCTGAGCAGGCAGAGCAGCATAAGAATATCGAGGTATGGGATGACCATTATGTCATTGATCTGATTACCGTAGACGGGGAATGCGTGGGGGCACTGGTACAGCGGCCGGGAGGCGGACGTTTGTTCCTGCAGGCCGATGCAACCATCCTATGCTCAGGCGGAGCAGGGCAATTATACCGCTATACGACCAATCCCGAAGTGGCAACCGGTGACGGTGTAGCCATTGCTTACCGGGCTGGAGCCCATGTACGGGATATGGAATTCATCCAGTTCCACCCGACAGCGCTCAGTTATCCTGGAGCCCCGCGCTTCCTGATCTCGGAAGCAGTGCGCGGTGAAGGCGCTGTGCTGCGCAATATCAACGGAGACCGGTTTATGGAAAGGTACCATGAGCTGCTGGAACTGGCCCCGCGCGATATTGTGGCCCGGGCGATTGTGAGCGAGATGGAGCTGACCAAATCCACCTTTGTCTACCTTGATATTACACATGAATCAGCGGATATGGTCAAACACCGCTTCCCGACGATCTATGAGACCTGTATGAGTTATGGACTGGATATTACAAGTGACTGGATTCCAGTGGCTCCTGCTGCGCATTATATGATGGGGGGCGTCAAGACCGATCTGAACGGGGAGAGCACCGTTTCCCGCCTGTTTGCCTGTGGCGAGGTTTCTTCTACAGGGGTACAGGGAGCCAACCGGCTGGCCAGTAATTCCTTGTCGGAAGCGATTGTCTTTGGCCGCCGGATCGTAGAGCGCATCCGTCAGCTCCCGCCGCTTGGGCGGGATACAGTATCGGCAGGCTGTGACCAAGGCCGGGTGGAGTCGCCTACTCAGGCTATTGTGGAGCGGCGTCTGAAGCTACAAAAGGTTATGGTACGCTACGCCGGACTGCGGCGGAACCAGGAAATGCTGATTAAAGGACTGGATGAATTAAAGCGTCAGCTGCCGATTTTTAATGCGGCACTTACCAAACGTGAAGAATACGAGTTCGCTAATATGCTTACGTGCTGCCTGCTGATTACCGAATCAGCGCTGGCACGGGAGGAGAGCCGCGGCGCTCATTATCGCGAGGATTATCCGCTGCGGAATGATGCAGAGTGGCAGAAGCATCTGCTCCAGATTCGCGAACTGGGAATAGTGGAGGAATTAAGTGATGATGTTTAATGGTTATAATGAAGAACTGCTCCAGTCTATTAAGGGGTGGCTGCAGGAGGATGTCGGATCAGGGGATATCACAACACGTACCACTATACCCCAGGGACATGAATCCAAGGGGATTATCCATGCCAAAGAGGCCGGAGTAATCTGCGGAATTCCCGTGGCTGAACTGGTTTTTGAAGTGGTAGACCCGACACTCGTATTTACGGCATTGGTACAAGAAGGCCAGCCGGTGTCCAAAGGCACGGTCATCGCTGAAGTCGAGGGCAGCACGCATGCCATTCTTACAGGCGAACGGCTCGCCCTTAATCTGATGCAACGGTTGTCCGGTGTGGCCTCGCGGACGGCGTCATTCGTGCAAGAGCTTCAAGGTCTGCCTACCCGGCTGGTGGATACCCGCAAGACAACACCAGGTCACCGGATGCTGGAGAAGTATGCTGTTCGCATAGGCGGCGGAGCCAATCACCGCTTCGGCTTGTATGACGCGGTAATGATTAAGGATAATCATATCAAGGGCGCCGGAGGCATTCGTCAGGCGGTAGGGCGCGCCCGGGCCAATATCCCCCACACCATGACGATCGAAGTGGAAACGGAAAGCCTGGAGCAGGTAGAGGAAGCACTCGCTGCGGGGGCGGACATTATCATGCTTGATAATATGTCACCTGAGCTGATGGCGGAAGCGGTAAGAAGAATCAGAACCAAAGCGCGGCATGTCAAAATCGAGGCTTCAGGCAATGTATCTCTGGAAACGGTACGCGGGATTGCAGAATCGGGTGTAGATGTTATTTCTGTAGGCCGGCTTACCTATTCCTTCGCCAGTCTTGATATCAGTCTGGATCTGAATGGCAAGAAAGGCGGAAATCTCTAATGATACTTGTCGTTGATATCGGGAATACGAACATCGTGCTTGGAGTCTACCGGGGGCCTGAGCTGCTTCATCATTTCCGGCTTAGTACAGCGCGTCAATCGACTGTGGATGAATATGGTGTCCTGATTCATAATCTGTTCCACATGTCGAATATATCGTTTAAAGATGTAGAGGGCGTCATCATCTCCTCGGTTGTTCCGCCGCTGGTTCAGGTTATCGTGGAAATGTGCGTGAAATATATCGGCAAAGACCCGCTGCTCGTAGGCCCCGGAATCAAAACCGGGCTTAATCTGCGTTATGAGAATCCGCGCGAAGTGGGCGCAGACCGGATTGTAAATGCTGTTGCGGCTATCGAGCAGTATAAATGCCCGCTCGTGGTCGTTGACTTTGGTACGGCAACTACGTTTGACTGTATTGATGCCGGAGCGAACTATCTTGGCGGGGCAATCGTGCCGGGTCTGGGGATCTCTACAGAGGCCTTATATCAGCGGGCATCCAAGCTGCCGCGGATTGAGCTGGAGAAGCCCAAGAAGGTTATCGGGCGCAATACTGTCCACGCGATGCAGGCAGGAATTATTTTTGGCTATGCCGGCCAGGTAGAGGGAATTGTAAGACGCATTAAGCTGGAGATGAATGCGCCCGTTCTCAAGGTTATTGCTACAGGGGGGCTTGCTCCGCTGATTGCCGGCGAGACAGATTGCATTGATGAGGTTAATCCGATGCTGACGCTGGAAGGATTACGTATTATTTACAACCGTAACAAATAATCATGAAATGAAACCTTATACAGACAGGTAGGAGGAGTAAGCACCCAATGGAAAAAAAGAAGGATCGGCTTATCCGGGGAACTGCCATGAACGGGAAGGTCAGAGCGTTCGCAGTCCGGACAACAGAACTTGTCGACGAATTGCGGCGCAGACATGATACCTATCCGACAGCTACAGCTGCGCTTGGCCGTACTGTAACCGCCGCAGCCATCATGGGCGCTATGCTCAAGGGTCAGGAGAAGCTGGCGATTATGGTCAAAGGGAATGGACCGATCGGACAGATTACGGCCGAATCCAATGCCCTGGGCGAGGTTCGCGGTTATGTGAGTAATCCGCATGTTCATCTGCCGAGCAATAGCCTTGGCAAGCTGGATGTTGCAGGTGCTGTGGGTACGGAAGGATTCATTGATATCAGCAAGGATCTGGGGATGAAAGAGCCGTATCGCGGCAGTGTGCCTATTGTCTCAGGGGAACTGGGCGAGGATTTCACTTATTATTTTGCCATTTCGGAACAAACACCTGCTGCTGTAGGGCTGGGTGTATTGGTGGAGACAGATAATTCGGTAAGAGTTGCCGGAGGGTTCATCATTCAACTGCTGCCCGGCCTGACAGATGAAGAGATCACCGAGATTGAGCATGCCGTCGGAGCGATGCCTTCAGTGACGGCGATCCTGGACCAGGGCCTTGAGCCTGAAGAGATGCTTCGCTTGCTGCTGCCGGATGCTGTAGTCCTTGATGAACTCGAGATCTCTTTTGTCTGTCAATGCTCGCGTGAGCGGATAGAAGAGACACTGGTCAGTCTGGGCCAGCACGAACTGGAGCAGCTCATCGAAGAAGATGATCAGGCTGAAGTCATATGTCATTACTGTAATGAAGCTTATGTGTTTAACAAGGATGAACTGCAGGTAATCCTCGATCAAGCGAAATCGTAGGGCTATGAGATGATGACAAGACAGGAGCGCGCGCTGCGCAATACCGTTATATTACTCGCCGTCGCGACCTTAATGCTTGGAGGTCTTTTATTCTGGAGCCTGCGTGCAATGGCCCTGCTTAAGGGTGAGGCTGCAGACGGGGAGGCTTCGGATATTGCTGCCGCCGGAGACCAGCCGGTCACGGACCGGGAATGGATAGATGAACTCAAAAAAAAGCATGGAGATGAAGTGCTGCTGGGCATGCTTAATCATATCGTTGTTGGCAAGGAAGCCAAAGCTCTCGGTATTACGGTGACCGATGAGGAGATTGAGCAGGAATTGAAGCGCGGCATGTCCGGCTACGGCTCAGAGGAGCAGTATTATGACCAGATGCAATCTGAGCTTGGTCTTTCCCGTCAGGAGCTGCATGAGGAAACCGCGTACCGGCTGACGCTTCAAGCGGTAGCCACCGCCGGTATCACGGTCAGTGAAATTGAAATTGATGATTATTTGGCCCAAAACGCCGAGAGATTCACTCCCAGGAAGCAAATGCAGCTCTCTATGATTAAGCTGGCAACCTATAACGGGGCTAATCAGGTTATGGACCGCCTGGAGCAGGGAGAGGATTTCGCCGGCTTGGCGAGAGAGGTATCCACAGATGAGGAGAGCCGCCAGCATGGCGGTAATATCGGAACAGTGGAGGAGAATGATCCGTTCTGGCCGGAGGAGCTGCTGAAGACAGCAGCGGGCCTTGAGGCGGGAGACATCGCAGGGCCGCTGCAGGTCGAAGGCGGCTATGCTGTGATCCGGCTGGAGAAGCTTATTGATCCCGGGAAGCCGGATCAGGATGAGCTCCGAGGGCTGATACGCCAGGAGCTGGCGCTGGAACAGGCGGCGCCCCTGCAGCAGGTGGAAAGCGATTTGCGTGCCAAATACGCTACAGCAATATATATTGACAACAGCCTGCAAGATTGATAATATGAGATTAAATGTAAAACCTACTGATTTAGTCGGAAATAATAAGCGGCACAACATATGCTGATCATAACTGTCACAGGTTCCGCACCCAATTCATCTATCATCCCAAGGAGGTTTTTGCTCATGGCTAAAGTCGTCAACAGTGTAACAGATTTGATCGGTGGTACACCGCTCGTTCGTCTGGGTCGGATTGTTCCAGAAGGTTCCGCAGAAATTTACTTGAAGCTGGAATATCAAAATCCGGGTTCGAGTGTGAAAGACCGCATCGCTATCAGTATTGTGGAAGAAGCTGAGAAAGACGGTTCCCTGAAACCTGGAGGCACCATTGTAGAAGCGACCAGCGGTAATACAGGGATTGGCCTGGCGCTTGTTGCTGCTGCCAAAGGCTACAAGGCAATTATTGTTATGCCTGAAACGATGAGCCTTGAGCGCCGCAACCTGCTGCGTGCTTATGGTGCTGAGCTGGTATTGACTCCAGGATCCGAGGGGATGAACGGGGCAGTTAAGAAAGCTGAGCAAATCCTCAGTGAGAATCCGGATTATTTCCTTGCAGAGCAGTTTAAGAACAAAGCCAACGTGAAGATTCACCGCGAGACCACTGGACCGGAGATCGTTGAAGCAATCGAATCCATTGGCGGACCCCTGGATGCGTTCATCGCAGGTGTCGGTACAGGCGGAACGATTAGTGGTGCGGGTGAAGTGTTGAAGAGCCAGTATCCTGATGTGAAGATCTATGCTGTAGAACCTGCAGCTTCCCCAATTCTGGCCGGAGGCAAACCGGGTCCCCACAAAATCCAGGGGATCGGTGCCAACTTCGTTCCTGACATCCTGAACCAGGATATCTATGATGAAATCATTCATGTAGAGAATGACGAAGCTTTCGAAACAGCCCGCCGTGTAGCCAAAGAGGAAGGCGTTCTGTCCGGTATTTCTTCCGGCGCTGCTGTATTCGCTGCCCTCAAAGTAGCTAAGGAACTGGGCGCAGGTAAAAAGATCGTTGTTATTATCCCAAGTAACGGCGAACGTTATCTGAGCACACCGCTGTATAACTTTGAAGTATAATTGCTGAGAACCAGCAATTCAGAAGAGCCTGCGATCCGCTTCCATAGGGATATCGCAGGCTCTTTTTCTAAATAATAAGCATTTATAAGGTTTACGGGCTTTTCAAAGTAACCGGATGTACAGTATACTGACAGGCAATAAACTATCGTAGAAGCCAGCGTATGCTTTCGAGGCTATGCTTCACAAAACTTTAGGGGGATAAATGTGGAGATCTTAACGGCTTGGCAGGAGTGGGAACAATGGGCGGACGAAGCCTGGAGCGTTCTTCCGCTGGTCCTTCAGTCACGGCAGGAGAAAGGGGGACTGCCGGGCAGCTGGCAGAAAGCCTGGGAGATGGCTTCACCATATTCCGTGGTCCTGGAGAGCGGTAAGGGCGGACGTTATACGTATTTGGGCTTGCGTCCCGTTTCAGTTATAAAGGGCATTGGGGATAGCGCGGAGCTCTACAGTCTGCCTGATGCGGCTGTGGGACAGCCCCAAGCTGAACCTGAAGCTGCGGAGCTGCTTCAAGGGCAGCCGCTGAAAGTGCTGCAGGAGTGGATGAAGGATTATGTCTCACCCCGCGTACCTGTTGACGGTCAGCCGCCCTTCACCGGAGGTTGTATCGGATTTCTCGGCTATGATGTAGTCCGCTCTCTGGAGAAGCTGCCGTCCTGTGCCAAGAGGGATCCCGATTTCCCGGATTATCTGTTCATGAGGCTGGAAGAGCTGTGGATCTATGACCATCACGAGGATATTGTGTATTGTGCAGTCCATGTACCTGTTCCGGCTGCGATATCCGCTAACAGGGCTGAGCTGCACACCATGTATCTTGATGCTGTGAGCCGTGCGGAGCGAATGCTGGAGGAGTGGCAGCATATCATGGCACCTGCTTCTTCTGAAGTAGCTGCTGCCGCCAAGTATGCTGACATTGCCGGGCTGATTGATACTGAAGTTAATGTCACCGGAGAATGGCCGGGCATGAGCTCGGATTTCTCGCCGGGACAATTCCAGCAGGCCGTGC
Organism: Paenibacillus sp. IHB B 3415; assembly: GCF_000802655.2. Taxonomy (NCBI): domain Bacteria; kingdom Bacillati; phylum Bacillota; class Bacilli; order Caryophanales; family Paenibacillaceae; genus Paenibacillus; species Paenibacillus sp. IHB B 3415. The sequence continues at coordinate 22,670 of NZ_JUEI01000111.1, forward strand.
TGGATGTTCAGGAATACATCCGTGCCGGTGATGTCTTCCAGGTGAACCTGTCGCTGCGTCAGCAGGCGCAGCTGCTGTCCTCGCCGGAGGATGTCTACGAGTGGCTGCGCAGACTCAACCCGTCCCCGTACATGGGGCTGCTCCGCACGCCCGGCTTCGCCCTCTCCAGCGCTTCGCCGGAGCTGCTCGTGAAGCTGCACGGGGACAAGGTCAGCGCCCGCCCCATAGCCGGTACCCGGCGCCGGGGCCACACTCCCGCGGAGGACGCCGCCGGCCACACTCCCGCGGAGGACGCCGCCATGGAGGCGGAGCTGCGCGGGAGCGAGAAGGAGATCGCCGAGCATGTTATGCTTGTCGATCTCGAGCGCAACGACATCGGCCGTGTCGCTGCGTACGGGACGGTCAGCGTGCCGGAGCTGCTGACCGTGGAGCGATACTCACATGTGATGCATCTCGTCTCGCAGGTGGAGGGCATCGCCGCACCCGGCAAGGATGCTTACGATGTCATTGCCGCCTTATTCCCCGGCGGCACGATCACCGGCGCGCCCAAGGTGCGCACCATGGAAATTATTGAAGAGCTGGAGCCAGTCCGCCGGGGTCCATATACTGGATCCATGGGCTGGATTGACTATAATGGCAATATGGAATTAAATATAATTATACGTACACTGGCCGTGAAGGACGGAATCGGCTACATTCAGACAGGAGCAGGTATTGTGATCGATTCGGATCCGTACCGGGAGTACCGGGAATGCCACAACAAAGCCAAAGCGGTAGTGAAGGCGATTCTCTGCAGTGAACGCGAGCAGGAATTGCGGACTACCTCCGGCACCGAAGGAGGAAGCGCAATATGATCTTGGTCATCGATAATTATGATTCCTTTACGTATAACCTGGTGCAATATCTGGGTGAGCTGGGGGAGGACGTTAAGGTATCCCGTAACGATGAGATCAGTATTCAGGAGATTGAAGCCCTGGCACCGGATCATATTTTGATCTCTCCGGGACCATGTACACCGAATGAGGCAGGCATCAGCCTGGAGTTGCTACAGCATTTCAAAGGAGTCATCCCGATCTTTGGCGTATGCCTCGGCCATCAGGCCATCGGACAAGCCTTCGGCGGTAATGTGATCCGGGCTGAACGCCTGATGCACGGCAAAACCTCGCCGATTCACCATAATGGTACCTCTGTCTTCGAAGGACTGGAGTCCCCATTTACGGCGACACGATATCATTCCTTGATTGTAGAACGTGAGAGTCTGCCGGATTGCCTGGAGATTACAGCAGAAACGGCCGAAGGCGAGATTATGGCCTTGCGCCATAAGGAATACCCGATCGAAGGCGTGCAGTTCCATCCCGAGTCGATCATTACCGATCATGGACATACGATGCTGCGCAACTTCCTGAAACGGAGAGCCGGAGAACCGGCATGAAATATATAGGACTTAACAACAAAGCAGTCGACGCCAAAGACGCCGTGGTCTCCGCCCTGGATCACGGCTTTTTGTACGGAATGGGTCTGTTTGAGACCTTTCGCACCTACGGGGGCGAGCCCTTTCTGCTGCAGAGGCATCTTGACCGGATGGCAGAGGGCTGCCGGCAGCTGGGTATTCCCTTTGCGCCGGATGTGCAGCAGCTGCGGGAATGGATTCAGCTTGTAATGGACAAGAATGAGCTTAACGAGGCTTATGTCCGCTATACAGTCACAGCCGGTGAGGATATCCTTGGGCTGCCGGCAGGAGATTACAAGCAGCCTAATCAGCTGCTGTATATCAAAGCGCTGCCGGTACTGCCGGACAGCCTGTATAGCGAAGGCAAAGAACTGCAGCTGCTGCATCACCGGCGGAATACCCCGGAAGGCCCTGTGCGGCTGAAGTCGCTGCATTATATGAACAACATTCTGGCCAAGCGTGAGCTGGCCGGATACCCGTCTGCGTCTAGAGGAGCAGAGGGGTTGATGCTGACGGCAGCGGGCGACATATCCGAGGGAATTGTGAGCAACATCTTTTTCGTCGCAGATAACCGGCTCTATACCCCCGATATAACTACAGGCATTCTCCCGGGAATTACCCGGGAAATGGTGCTGGAGCTGGCAGCATCCGCAGGCCTCCATCCAGAACAAGGCTTTTACCGCTGGGAGCAGCTTGAGGCTGCTGACGAAATTTTCCTCACCAATTCGGTGCAGGAGATTGTACCGGTAACGGCGCTCTGGAACGGGGACCGGCGGATAACGATAGGCAGCGGGCGCTGCGGAGAACGGACAGATGCAATCCTGAAGCTTTACAGAGAAAGGGCGGGGAGGCTGGAATGAAGCCGGTAATATATAAACGGAGCTACCGATGCGGAAGCGGCAGGCTGATTCTAGGCGAACGGACCCTGATCATGGGTATCCTCAATGTGACGCCGGACTCTTTTTCCGATGGGGGATTATGGACAGATCCGGATAGAGCGGTAGAGCATGCACTGCGAATGGCAGCCGATGGTGCCGATATTATTGATATAGGCGGAGAGTCAACGCGTCCGGGTCATCAGCCGGTAGGAATAGAGGATGAGTTGGAACGCGTACTGCCCGTTATCGAGAGTATCCACCGTGCTGCGCCTCATCTGCCGCTATCTATAGACACCTACAAAGCGGAAGTAGCGCGCCGTGCGGTTCAGGCCGGTGCCCATATCATCAACGATGTCTGGGGGGCCAAAGCAGATCCGCAGATGGCGGCAGTTGCCGCGCAGGCGGGTTGTCCGATTATCCTGATGCATAACCGCCATAACCGCAATTATCAGGATTTGATCAGCGATATGACGGAGGATTTAACCGCGAGCATTAACCTTGCCCTGACAGCGGGAGTAGAGCCGCAGAATATCATTCTCGATCCCGGAATCGGCTTTGCCAAGGATTATACGGAGAATCTTCAGGCGATGATGGGCCTGGATGTACTGGGGGAGCTTGGGTATCCGCTGCTGCTGGCCACTTCGCGCAAAAAATTCATCCGTACCGCACTCGATCTGCCGGCGGATGATGTTGTGGAAGGGACCGCTGCTACAGTCGCTTTCGGAATTGCCCAGGGCTGCCAGATCGTGCGGGTGCATGATGTCTCTTTAATCAAACGTACGGTAGATATGTGCGATGCCATGTTGTATGCCGCAGCACCTGTGGTGCGTGAATAGACTATTTTCAAGAGAAGGCAGGAACCCTTAATGGATAAAATGAAGCTGCACCGCATGGAATACTACGGATATCACGGTGTGTTTGAAGAGGAGCGCAAGCTGGGCCAGCGCTATTATGTGGATTTGGAGCTGGAGCTTGACTTGCAGGGAGCGGGTCTCTCTGATGATCTGGAGCAAACCGTGAATTATGCCGAAGTACATTTCTTGGTCAAAAAAATTGTCGAAACAAAGTCCTTCAAGCTGATCGAGGCTTTGGCAGAATATATTGCATCCGCAGTACTGGACACTTATACTGTTATCAATGCAGTAACCGTCAAGGTGACGAAACCGCATCCGCCATTCGATATTCATTTTCAGGGAGTGACCGTAGAACTGCGCCGGACGAGAAAGTGAGACAGAGTCATGAATATACATTCTACCTCTGAGGCATCAGAGGCTTATATTGCTTTAGGGGCTAATTTGGGCGACCGCGAAGGAACGCTGAGAGAAGCTTTGAACCAGCTGGACCGGCATGAAGAGATTGAAGTTCTACGCACCTCATCGGTATACGAGACCGAGCCGGTGGGTTATCTGGATCAGCCCCAGTTTCTTAATATGGCTGCGGCTCTGCGTACTACGCTTGCACCGGAGGCTCTGCTTCATGTCATGCTGGAGACAGAAACCCGGTTAGGCCGTGTACGTGATATCCGCTATGGGCCGAGAACGGTGGATTTGGATTTGCTTTGGGTAGAGGGATTGAGCCTGGATACACCGGACTTAACGCTGCCGCATCCCCGGATGCTGGAGCGTGCGTTTGTGCTCTTACCGCTTAGTGATATCGTTTCGCAGAATGAAGAGTCTTCCGGATTCCGCGGCTTAATTACAACAGCGCTTCAAGACATAGACGGAAAGGAAGGAATTCGCTTGTGGACAACAAACGTATGGGACGGCGGGTTAGAGCGTTCCGAAAGCTGAAGGGTTACACTCAGCAGGAGTTGGCGGATTCTGTCGGAATATCCTTGGCCGTGCTTGGTGCGGTCGAGCGGGGTAATAGACGTTTAGAAGATCAAATTTTAAATAAAATTGCGGATGTTCTGGGAGTTACGGTCGATGAATTAGCCAACCCGGCTACGTAAGCTCCTCAAGCTGATCCACAATATAAGGAAGTGATTCGAATGTTGAAGATTGGCGATATTGAGATGAAGAACCAGGTGGTATTGGCCCCTATGGCCGGCGTGTGTAATCCTGCGTTTCGTCTGATTGCCAAGGAATTCGGGACGGGTCTAGTCTGTGCCGAAATGGTGAGCGGCAAAGCTATTGTGCATGGCAATGCGCGTACCCGTGAGATGCTGTTTGTGGATGAGCGCGAGAAACCGCTGAGTCTGCAGATTTTTGGGGGAGACCGCGAGTCGCTGGTTGATGCAGCCAAAATAGTGGATAAAGAAACGAACGCCGATATCATTGACATTAATATGGGCTGTCCGGTGCCGAAGGTGACGAAATGTGATGCCGGAGCGCGCTGGTTGCTGAATCCGGATAAGATTTATGAGATGGTATCTGCCGTTGTGGATGCCGTGGATAAACCTGTGACGGTGAAGATGCGGATCGGCTGGGACAGCGAGCATATCTTTGTTGAAGAGAATGCGCGTGCAGTTGAGCGTGCCGGAGGCAAGGCAGTCAGTGTTCATGGCCGTACCCGCGAGCAGCTCTATACAGGGCATGCCGACTGGAAGTATATCCGGATGGCCAAAGAAGCTGTATCCATTCCGGTCATCGGCAATGGTGATGTGAATACACCTGAAGATGCGCGGGCGATGCTGGATCAGACCGGCTGTGACGGCGTAATGATCGGGCGGGGGGCGCTGGGCAACCCTTGGATGCTGTACCGGACCATTCAATACCTGAGTACAGGAGAGCTGATGCCTGAACCGGACGCTGAAGAGAAGATCAAGGTAGCTATTCTTCACATGGACCGTCTGATCGCCCTTAAGGGTGAAGCGGTTGCGGTCCGCGAAATGCGCAAGCATCTGGCCTGGTATTTGAAGGGACTTAAGTCAGCGGCCCGGGTGAAGGACGTTATTATGGAAGAAACGAAACGTGACGAGATGGTGCGGATTTTGAGTGATTTTGTCGTTCAGCTTAATGATGAAGAAGCGCAGGAAGGCGCGGATAACGCTCTTTCGGCCGTTTAATTCCCTGATTTGCCGCGTTGTCAGACCCGTCCCTGCCTGCATTATTGAATATCGCTAAACATTATATGGGGCGTCATTGACATTTTGTAGCGGTTCCAATATAATTTCACAGTATAAAATCGCCGTTACAGCAGGAGCAATGGAGAAGGAGGGTTCTGTTCCCTCCGGATTCGCATATAGTATGGTGTTTTCAATAAATGTATACGACAGGAGAATCGGTTGAGATGAGCGATAAAGAAGTCATCCTTACACCGGACGGACTTAAGCGTCTGGAAGAAGAACTGGAGACCCTCAAATCCGTAAAACGCCGCGAGGTAGCGGAACGTATTAAAGTGGCCATCGGCTACGGAGATATCAGTGAAAACTCGGAATATGAAGACGCAAAGAATGAGCAGGCCTTTATCGAAGGACGTGTTCTGACTTTGGAGAAGATGCTGCGCAACGCGCGTATCATTAATAGTGATGAGATCGTGACAGATGTGGTAAGCATCGGAGTAACAGTGAACGTTGAGGATATGGAGTACGGAGACGTTATGGAATATACAATCGTCGGAACCGCCGAATCCGATCCGCTGAATAATAAAATCTCCAATGAGAGCCCGGTAGGCAGAGCCATCATCGGTAAGAAGATTGGTACCATTGTGGATGTAAGTGTCCCTGCAGGCGTCATTCAATATAAAATTCTTGATATCAAAATGAAGTAAGATGGATCCGAAAGCTTCCTTAGGGGAGCTTTTTTCAAAAGAAAAGAATTTATAGGCTTCGCGCAACGTATAACAACCGAAAAATATGGGTGAACACATACAGCTTATATTTTGTACTGGAACGGACTGTCCTCGTGTATGAGGGCGGAGCCGTTTCTTCTTTTGTATACCGTGAGTAAGAGAGGATGAAGAACATGACGGAAGAAATCAACAACGTGGAAACTACAGAGAGTGAACTAAGTGAGTTGCTGCAGATCCGCCGGGGTAAGCTGGACGAGCTCCGCGCACTGGGAATCGACCCGTTCGGCAAGAAATATGAGCGTACAGCAGCAGCTGGCGATCTTCTGGCCAAGTATGACGGACTAACCCATGAGGAACTGGACGAGCTGGCACTTGAGGTTAGTGTAGCAGGACGTATTATGGCTAAGCGGGTAATGGGCAAAGCGAGCTTCTCGCACATCCAGGATCTCAGCGGCAAAATTCAGATTTATGTCCGCCAGGACAGCATTTCTGAATCCCAGTACGCAGCTTTCACCATTCTGGACCTGGGCGATATTATCGGAATCCGCGGTACCCTGTTCAAGACCAAGACCGGTGAAACCTCTATTAAAGTGCATAACCTTGAGGTGCTGTCCAAATCCCTGCTTCCGCTTCCAGAGAAATATCACGGACTGAAGGATGTAGAACTCCGCTACCGTCAGCGTTATGTTGACCTGATTATTAATCCGGAAGTACAGCAGACATTTATTGCGCGTTCACGGATTATCCAATCGATGCGCCGTTATCTGGACTCGCTGGGCTATCTAGAAGTAGAGACTCCAACACTGCATACCATTGCCGGTGGAGCCGCCGCCCGTCCGTTTATTACACACCACAACACGCTGGACATGCAGCTGTATATGCGTATCGCAATCGAGCTTCACCTGAAACGTCTGATCGTAGGCGGTTTGGAAAAAGTATATGAAATCGGCCGCGTATACCGTAATGAAGGAATCTCCACACGCCATAATCCGGAATTCACAATGATTGAGCTGTACGAAGCATATGCGGACTACAAGGATATCATGCAGCTGACAGAGAATATGATTGCTCATATCGCCCAAGAGGTTCTTGGCAACCAGGTGATTAACTACCAGGGGCAAGAAGTAGACTTGTCTCCAGGCTGGCGCCGTGTGACCATGGTGGACGCTGTCAAAGAAGTAACGGGCGTAGACTTCGGGGTCCATATGACGAATGAAGAAGCACAGGCTCTGGCTAAGGAGCATCGTGTGCCGGTTGAGAAGCATATGACCTTTGGACATATTCTTAACGCATTCTTTGAGCAGTTTGTAGAGGAAACGCTGATTCAGCCGACGTTCGTAATGGGACACCCAGTAGAAATATCACCGCTGGCCAAAAAGAATGATCAGGATCCACGCTTTACGGACCGCTTCGAGCTGTTTATTGTGGCACGTGAGCATGCGAATGCGTTCAGTGAGCTGAACGACCCGATTGACCAGCGTCAGCGCTTCGAGGCGCAGATTCACGAGAAAGAGCAGGGTAATGACGAAGCGCATGAGATGGATGATGATTTCATCCGTGCACTGGAATACGGCATGCCGCCTACAGGCGGACTGGGAATCGGCGTAGACCGTCTTATCATGCTGCTTACGAATGCCGCGTCTATCCGTGATGTACTGCTGTTCCCTCATATGCGCAACAAAGACTGAATAATTATCTGATCCGTAACCATAATATCCAAGGGAGCTGCACAAGCAGTTTCCTTGGAATAATGGTTGAAGGGTTAATTAAAAAAAATGCTTGCAATAAGAATCTATACATGATATATTCTATTTCTGGCCGCGAAACATCAACGCCGAGCT
>NZ_JUEI01000112.1:0-15598 GCF_000802655.2 Paenibacillus sp. IHB B 3415
GAAAACACGAGTTTTTAGCAGAATGTCTCCATAATTAGGGGGCCGAACCGCTCTACCATAACTCTATGTCCATAAAAGATGGAATAAGCTCATACCGACACACTCTGTTGCCCCTCTGCGCCAACACAGGTTTAAACTTACCTTTTTCACAAAGAGAATTCATATATTTCTTTACTGTACGTTGATCAATCGCAAGTTCGTTCACCACATCAACTGGCCGGAGAAAACCGTTTGTGCGACTCGCAATCCGCAGAATATCCAACTCTATCCTCGTAAATTGACGCCTTCCCTCATCCATATTCTTTAACAAACATGGGGTGAGCAAAGCTTTTAGGAGAGAGATGATTAGCTCCGGAGCGGATTCCAAATCATCGTATGGGACCGCAATCACACGGTACCCGGCAATTTGCAGATACGTTTCCCTGTTAAGTTCCTGGCGGTATCTGGTCCGGTCTGTGTTCTGAACATGCGGCCCATATCCTTTCACCTCAATAGCCACCTTAACCTGACCCGGCTTCCATACAAAGTCAACAAAATATGGTCTTCCCCGCCAATCCGCAACCTCATACTCCGGGTGAAGATCGTCCATATTACCAAAAATCGGCCACCACACCCGCTCCACAAACATTTGCTCACCATGCCGGTGTCCCCGTTCCAGACGGTCCAGACGTTCCCCGGTTCTCCGTTTCTTGTGATACTCCAGCCATTGGTGATGCTCTTCAGCGAACCCCATTCCTCTATTCCTCCTCTACAAAAATCCCCCCCCCCCCCCCCCCCCCCCCCCGCAAAGAGGAGCCTTGTCTTCTTTGATTGCCCGGTTGCTTTGCGTAGGCGCCAGAACCTATAGTTTCTGGCGGATTAATGCACAAAAAAATCCCGCACCCAAAAAGCCATGGGTACGGGATGTGCTTCATCCGTTTTATAGATTATAGTTCTTGCTGCTTCCCGGCGTCAATGATATCGTCGGCCTCCGGTAACAGCCGGAATCGCCGATCAGTTATCATCAGGGTATATGGCCCGCTGGAGCGTAGATAATTTCATATGTGTTACTTTTAACGTCTCCTCATCGAAGCCAAACGCCATGACATATCCTCTATCGGTATTGACCTTATCACCTGGAAACAGGCGAGGGATCAACACCCCGTCCATATTCTCAAATGTGTAGCTTAGAATAACTCCAAATGTGCTGCTTACTTCTGCATATGTACCATACGCCTTCAACACATCCTCCAGCGTACTTACTCCGGGCCGGATATGCTGCAAGGTAGCGGTCAAAGCAGGTTCCCCAGCGTCTTCGTCTGCTTTTACCGACCATGAATCCATCTTGCCTGACGAATCATAATGGACAGATACATCCTTATACATCTCATTGTTAAACACATCTTGTCCGGTGGAGGCTCCATAATATTGTTCAACCAGAGACCTCGAGCTGCTCCATTCCATAATGAGTTTCCCGTCCAGATCACCTATCCCGAAATCCACTTCAGTAACAGGTACCGCTGTGAAATCCTTTAATCCCGTACCCTTATCCGGTAATGGGGGCAGCAACCCTGGGTCTGACAGCTCCTGCGGCCGGGGTTTCAATATATTTCCCTTCAGCTTCAACATCCTGATCCACTCCAACGCCTCTGCCCGGGTTAACGTTGCATTCCCCTTGAATCCCTCCACAGTAGGCTCTTCCGGAAGCAGCTGATTTCCAAGCAGAAAAATAATGGAATCCCTATCATTATAGTTCTTACCCAGAGCAGAGGCTATAAACTGCGCCGCTGTCTGTCTGGTTATAGGCGCAGCTTGTGCCTGTGGGTCCTGAAGACCCGGGATGGGATGCTTCCAATTTTTCGCCATTCGATAAGGTCCAGCGGTCCATTCTTCCCCAAAGATCGTTGCCTTCGGATAGCCGAAGGAGAGATAGTACACCTTCAGAAATTCAGCTTCCGTAATCGGCTGGTCCGGCCGGAAAGTCAAGTCTGAATAACCGGTTATATACTGATTCCCCAGCGCCCAGCGTACCCACTGCTCCGACCAATGACCTTGAATATCCGGGAAAATAGGAGAGGTGACTCCCGTGTCATTATCATCCGCTGTTTCCTCATAGCTTCCTGTATCCGCTCTAACCGAATAATCCGGTGTGACGGCACCCGCAATCGTACCCGCAATCAGTCCGGCAACCACCAGTTTGATTGTTCTCAATCTTATCTATCCTTTCGCGAATATATTTTAATTTATCCTCTGCTTCCACATTATAGCAACCGCTGCTGATTAGGGATATGGTGCTTGAGGCAGTAATTTCTAAGGCTAAATCCTTGCTTACTCCGCAAAAAAAGAGATCAGCAGATAAAGCCTGCCGATCTCTTTGGGTAGAGCATTATCACCTTATGGCTGCTCCGGTATCGCAGAAATCTGTTCCAATGAGCGTCGAACTTGAGGGTCTCGCGTTGAACTAGATGGGGAGCTAATATTAATCCGGCGTAAAGGTCAGTGTTGTGATAAATCCTGCCGGAATGTAATTCACGCTATCTCCCGCTATCCGCACCTGCACCGTTACCGCACCGTAGAAGACCGGCGGGTTGCCTGGATCATAGGCAGTCCAATTCAAGCCCCCATCGCTGGAATACTCCATCTTCTCGTTCGCACCTGTAATAGTGTTGGCAATATCATCTGCAGTTACATTGGGCGGCCATGGCGGCTGAGCGAAAAGAGTTACGGACAAGACAGAGCTATTCCCTGCTGCCAGGGTGAAGTTATCCGCTGCATAAGCCTTCGAAGTACTTACACCCAGACTGGCTGCACCCGCAAAAAGGACTCCGATTAAAGATAGACGGATGCATGTGTTGACAGTTCTCCTCATCAGTTAAACCTCCACATATTATTAAATGAATTGCATATGACATAGATGATATTATATCTTATTTTGGATAATTATTCCTTAAATTTGTAAATTTAATATAAAAATTAGGATTAGCCTGTGGATTCACTCACCCTACTCCATAATTTCACCTAGAAACTTCGTTGCAACCGCAGGAACCGGCAATCCCAGCAAAGCGTCTGCTAGATGCTTACCTTCTAGATGCTTACATAGCTGCCTGCCTTACCTTCTAGCTGCTTACCTTCTAGCTGCTTACCTTCTACCTGCTTAACTTCCGCCTGATACCTAATTAACCTTCTACCTTCTACCTTCTACCAGCCTACCTGCTACCTGCTACCTGTCTCCCGCCCAGCACTGCCGCTCAGTTCTCACGGTATCACCGGTCTGTATCGCCTGCTCAATCATCAGTCCGAGGTACACGTCCTGCGAAGCCTCCTCCAGTCCGTAGAATCCGGGGCCGCCAGCAGCATAGCCGGCCATCTTGTCCAGACAGGCCGCAATCGCGATCTCATCATCGTACAGTCTTGCAGGGGTGAACGGGTTGTTGTAGAGCCATTGTTCCCCGCAGATTATCCCTTGAAGATAATAGCCTTCGGCATTCTCCAGTTCCCCCTTGTTGATGCGTCTCATCTCCAGCTGAAGCGGAACCAGGTTATCCTGCTGAATCAGCACACGGTTGTCGAAGATTTCTCCCCGCTCTCCGCGCACGGAGAGGTGATTCGAACGGGTCCAGGAGCGGTGCTGATCCTTGGTGAAGTCGTATATCCCCAGCCGGTCGCCGAAATCCAGCCAGGCGAGGTCTCTTTGCAGAGGAATCAGCTTGTCCTCAGCCGGAGGGCCGCTGCGGGTAGGGCCGTTAATCCAGCGGGACCCGAACCGCATGGCCCTAATGTTAGCTTCCTCGAAACCGAGCCCAAGCATCCTGCGGATCAGGCTTGCTCCATGATACATATGCGAAACAGACACCGTCGTTTCCGTGATCCGTCCGAGTCTGCCTGAACGGATCAGCGACAGCCGCGCCTCTTGGACCGGATGATACGGATACTGCTCGGCTACCTGAACCCGCGCACCGTGTGCAGTCAATTCCTTGTGCAGCTGCTCAAGCTCCTCCAGACTTGCGGCAGGCGGCGTCTCCGTCAGCGCCGGGATGCCTCTCTCTGCCAGACGGTACAAATAATCCAGAGAGGCCCGGCCGCTGACCGAGACAAGCACGAAATCCGGGGTTTCGCTCGTAAGCAGCTCTTCAAGAGAACGGTAAGTCTGAACCCCCCATGCTTCTTCCATGGCTCTGCCTTTGGCGGCATCCCTTACCACAAGCCCGCTGATCTGAAAGCGGTCCGGCAAAGACCGGGCGATTCTTAGGAAATATTGTGCGCGGAAGCCCGCTCCGCCGATAATGCTGAATTTCACTGTCATAATCTTACCTCCCTTATCAGCTGCCGAGAGGGAACCGCGGGGCATTGGCGAGAATACCGTCCCTCGTATACAGCATACTGTCCTTAGTTAATGGAAGAGTTACCGGCCGCCCGGTAATCGAGGCTTCATAGATGGCGGTGACCAGCTCCAGCGTCTTCCTTCCTTCATGCCCGTCAATCAGAACACGCCGCGCCGGGTCCTCCATCGCCTTCAGCATATCGTCAATTTGTCCGGCATGTCCCGTATATTGCAGAGGGCCTATGCTGCTGTAATACCGCTCGATCTCTTCCTCCAGCCCGGTATTCCGCTCCGGGAATCCATCGTCCCGCGAAGAAGAGGCATACACCTTCCAGGGTGCAGAGATACGCGCCTTCTCCCCCTGGAACACCAGCTGCTGTTCTTCTCCGTGATGAACGATGGAGCTGGTAACCTGGGCCAAGCCGCCTCCCGGATAAGACAGAATGGCGATTGACAGATCCTCCAGCTGCGACTTGTCATGCGAAGTATTCCGGATGACTGCCTGAACCGTCTCCGGCATGCCGATCATCCACAGCAGCAGATCCATTTGATGTACTCCATGGCCCAGCGTAGAGCCTCCCCCCTCTGCCTCCCAGGTTCCCCTCCACCATACATCATAGTAGCTCTGCCCTCTCCACCAGAAGGAATCCGCCTGGGCATGCACAATCCTGCCCAATAATCCGGAGTCCAGTGTAGCCTTCAATCTCCTGTTGGAATCCAGGAAACGGTTCTGTCCGACGACGGACAGGATACGGCCCGATTCAGCTGCCGCCGCCAGCATGCGGTCGCACTCTTCAAGCGACAGTGCCATAGGCTTCTCCACCAGCACATGCTTGCCGGCCCGCAGGAAGTCGGCAGCAATCTGCGCATGGGAATGGGGTGGTGTGCAGATGGACACCATATCCACTTCCTCATCGTTAAGCAATTCGCGGTAATCCTGTACAAACCTGCTCTCCAGCCGGAATTGGGCCCGGAGCGCATCAGCCCGCTCTTTCCGGTTATCCGCCAGCGCAACTACTGTGCAGCGGTCTGCAAACAAGGCGAAGGCCTGCAGATGAACAGCCGCTATTGAACCCGTACCGATTATAGCTATGCGAATCATAATCTCTCACGCTCCCGGATTTCCGAATGTTACATCTGCTCTTTACTTAGTTGATCAGCTCTGTAGGGTTCATGCCGGTAATTTTCTTGAACAGCGTGCTGAAGTAAGGGATGTTCTTGTAGCCCACCCGTTCCGCCACTTCGTATACCAGCATCTTCCGTTCCATTAACAGCTCTCTTGCTTTCTCAATCCGCACCCGGGTCAGGTAATTATTGAAGGTTTCACCCGTAATATTCTTGAAAATAATGGACAGATGATTCCGCGAGATATATACCTTATCTGACAGATCGGCCAGCGTAAGCTCTTCCGCATAGTGCTCATGAATGTAACTGGTCATGAAATCAACAACCTGCCTGTGTTTGCCGCTGCCTTTCCATTGCCGGCTGGCGCAGATCGCGGTTATTTTGGCGGACAACCAGCCTGCCAGCTGGTCGGGCATTGCCAGATTGCCGATCTCTTTGGCAATCTGGTCATTGGTGAACAGATCATCCAGTACCAGTCCCGATTCATACAGCGAGTAGGTTATGATTCCCCACAATTCACTGCCAAGCATCTGCACGTAGCCGGCGGAGACCCCTTGCTGTTTCTGCAGCTCGGTAACATATTCGCTTACAAGCTGCTGCGCTTCGGCTTCCTGTGTAGCCTTCATCGCAGCGGCCAGCTTATAGGAGAACTTGACCGGAAACAGTGCCCCCCTCTCCTGCCCGCCGCTGCTGCTCTCCCGGTACTGATACACTTCATAAGCCGGATTCATCCGCAAGGCTCCCTGATCCATCGCACGGAAAGCCTCTTCCGTCGATTCGGGGATCTTGATCCACGTTTCCTTCAATCCTCCGATTCCGATACGTATTACCAGTCTCAGATACGAGCTGATACTGTCGATCAGCCGGGTCCCAAGCTCCTCCAGCCGGTGCGCGCACTCTTCCCGGGGATGAATAATTAATAATGCCCTATAGCTGTTCAGTTCTGTATATTCCATGTCCGTGAAAAACCTGCGCGCAACCTCACAGGCAATATTGCTGACGGCGAAGCGAAACAGATTCCAGTCGGAGACAGAGAAGGAGCTGGCCCGCTCATCGCGGATCAGCTCAATACCGATGGTGGCATGCTTGCGTTCCAACCAATACTGATAAGAAGGCGGCAGGTGGGTATTGTTCCGGTAAGAGGGGTCCAAGGTACCGACTGCTGCGGAACGAACCCATTCTTTCTCGACAAAGGGCTCATACAGCATCATCTTCAGCTCAAGCTCCCCCTGTCTGATCCGCTCCTCCTCCTCCTTGATCAGCTCCTCAATGATCTTGCCCAGTATCGACTTAAGCGTCGGCAGACTGATCGGCTTGGAGACATAGTCACTTACTTGAAGCCTGAGTGCTTGTCTGGCATGCTCAAAGTCTGAATATCCGCTCAAAATAATAATTTTGCCCTTGAAGCCTTCCTTCCTAAGATGCTCCATCATCTCTAGACCGCTCATCACCGGCATATAGATATCGGTGATCACAATATCCGGACAGGTTGCACGGATCATCTCCAGACCATCCTCCCCGTTAAGTGCTTCCCCGGCCCATTCTGCATCCAGTTCATCCCATGGGATCGCCCGCTTCATCCCCTGGAGGACCTGGCGCTCATCATCAATAATGGCGATTTTCCACATCGTCTCTGCCTCCTTAAGCTTCCTTGCTATCGCTATCCCCTGCAACGTTATCTGCCCTGCACGGCGAGGGAAGCGCTTACCACTTGTGCCTTCCACTTAGCTCTTTCTACGCTCGCTTAGCCGCTGCCCCGGGGCCTCTGTAAGCAGAGGCAGACTCACCTCTACTCTGGTTCCGCCTTCTTCACGTTCCTTCAGCGTAACCCCATAGTCATTGCCGAAATATCCGGCAATTCTCTCCCGCACATTGCGAATGCCATAGCCGCCGGTATGGCGTTTACGCGGCCGCTCTTCCGGCTGCTTCAAGCCTGCTCCGTTATCATCAATAATAATCTGCAGCGTCTCCTCCGCTCTGCCTATATAGACAGAAACAACACCGCTGCTCTGCTTATTGAAGCCGTGTACGATTGAATTCTCCACGAACGGCTGTAGGGTAAGCTTCGGGATGTACACATCCTGCAGCTCCGGGGCCGCCTCTATCTTGTATTCCAGCCCTTCCCCCCAGCGGAGCTGTTGGATTTCGAGATAACACCGGATGTGCAGCAGCTCTTCAGAGATCTTAATGAAGCTCGCCCCGTTGGATAAGCCGATCCGGAACATCTGTCCCATCAGCTCCAGAATCCGGCTGAGCTCCTCCTGCCCGGCATCGATTGCCATCCAGTTCAGCTGATCCAGCATATTATAGAGGAAATGGGGATTGATATTGGCCTGCAGCGCTTCAATCTCAGCTTTCCGCTGCTGCTCATAACGCAGTTCCAGCGAGAGATACAGCTCCTCAATCCGCTCATTCTGCTTGCGGTAGCCGGAGAATAAATAACCGAATTCATTCTCATAATCTGTGGGCAGCTCCTCTTTATGCCCTCCAACAGAGTACATCTTCATAGCGCTTACAAGCTGCTTGATCGGCTTGGTAAACTGCTTGCTCAGATAATGCGTCAGCAGCAGCACCAGCAGGATCGCTGCGATACCGATCAGGCCAATCCACTCCGCCAGTTTCAGACTGCTTGCCGTAATCTGCTTCCATGACGTGAACTCGATCAGCGTCCAGATGGAGTTATCCATTCGGGAATAGACCAGCAGGGTATTGCCGGAACCTGCTTTGCCCGGAATATGCACATACCCCGACTTCTTACTCTTGAGATCGATCCACTTAGACCACTCGTTCTGTTCGAGCGTCTCCCCGATCCTCAGAATCTGCTTCCCTTCGCTGTCGGCCATGATACGGTTTGACCCGGAGGAATTGCCGGTCAGCAGCTGCCGGATTTCCTTGGCCTTAATATGGACGACCAGCACACCCAGATAGTCATTCTCATACATGATTTTCCGGGCGAAGCTAAGCACCGGAACGTCCCCCTGAAAGCTGGGAATGGTATATTCCCCGGACCAGGCGAAATCGCTTTTCACCAGACGCTTGGACCATTCCTGCTTATCCAGATCAATAATATTCCGGAACTGGATGTAGCTTTGACTCTCACTCGGCATAGGCTCATCCATATACAGATCAATTCCCTGAATTAAAGGAATGGCATAGGTCAGATTGGCGAGCGCACTTTCTACGCCTACACGCCTGCGGTAGCGCTCGAAATCATCCTGCCTGTTCCGGAGAAAAGTGGTCAGTTCGTTGTCCCGTGAGCTGGACAGTGAAATCTGCTCAATCATATCCAGCCGCGTTGTAATTTCATTATTCAGTTCGTCCAGCAGCCGCTGCTGGTAATGGGAGGTCGTCTGCACGAGGGCTTTGGATGAATTGCTGTAGCTTGTCCATGCTGTAACTGCGATTACTAGAATGAGCACAATAGCAAAGCTGTGGAAAAACAGGCGGTCGATTCTGAATTTTTTAAAAGGATTGGTCAAGTCCTTACCTTCCTTCACTTCCGGTTCACACGAAAGAAACGGTAAAGCTGCGAATGAGGCTCGGGCGCTTTACCGTTATGTGACGGATGTTTTTTTACATCTTATCCCTTTATCCCTGTTGTCGCAATCCCGTCTACGAAATACTTCTGCAGGAACATGAAGACGAGCGTAGCCGGAAGAATGGATACAAGCGACATAGCAAGCAGTTGGCCCCACTCTGCCGCCGATTGGGAATCGTTGATCATGCGCAGCGCGAGACCGACTGTATACTTATCCACCGTGTTGATGTAGAGGAGATGGCCCAGGAAATCATCCCAGTTCCACAGGAAGCAGAAGATGGTCACCGTAACAATCGCCGGGAAAGCCAGCGGCATAACGACTCTCCAGAAGATGCCGAACCAGGAGCATCCGTCGATTTTGGCTGATTCATCAAGCTCTCTTGGAACCCCGCGGATGAACTGGATCAGCAGGAAGACGAAGAAGCTCCCGCCCGCCCCGCCCGCCAGCAGATGGGGAATGATAAACGGTAAATACGTATTGACCCAGCCCAGCTGATAAAACAAGGCATATTGCGGGATGATCAGCACCTGTCCGGGCATCATCAGGGTCAGCATCAGAATGGAGAACCAGAAATTCTTCAGCGGAAAATCCAGTCTCGCGAAACCAAAGGCAACCAGCGTGCAGGACAACAGGGTTGCGATAATCACAGCAATTTCAAGCCCGAAGGTGTTGAGATAAAAGTCCGTAAAGGTATGGCCGGGAACCGAATTCCAGCCCTTGGTGAAGTTGTCCCAATGCGGGACCGCCGGGAAGATCCCCGGTGAGCTAAGCTCGGTGCTGTCTTTCAGCGATGCCCCAATCCACCAGACAATCGGATAGACCATGATGAAGCTGAAGAGAATCATGAACAGATGACGGATTGCCGGCTTCCATTTCAATGTTGTCATTTACGTTGTTTCCCTCCAGTGTCTGTTTCATAGAATACCCAATACTTCGAGGTGTAGGAGATCAGGACGGTTGCAGCAACGATGGCGACCAGCATAATCCAGGCCAGTGCGGAAGCGTAACCCAGCTCGTAACGGCTGAAGGCCCTCTCATACAGATACATTGCATAGACATAGGTGGAGTTCATCGGCCCTCCGTTCGTAATCACAAAAGCGGAAGTGAACATCTGGAAGGCGCCAATGACAGCCATGATAAGGTTGAAGTAGAGGATCGGTGACAGCATTGGCAGGGTGATTCTGAAGAATTGCGTCCTCTTGCCGGCCCCGTCAACCGAAGACGCCTCGTAGAGATCATTCGGGATCTGCTTCAGTCCTGCCAGAAAGATTACCATGGTGGAGCCGAATTGCCAGACGGTCAGTAGAATCAATGTGCCAAGAGCTGTGTCGGGATTGGTAATCCAGCTTTTACCCTCTACCCCAAACACAGCAATTAGCTTGTTAAAAATCCCTTCTACCCCGAAAATGTTACGCCAGAGCAGGGAAACCCCGATGCTGCCCCCGATAAGCGACGGAAAATAGATCGCCGTACGGTAAGCACTAATTCCTCTCACTGCTTTGCTGAGAATCATGGCAACGAATAGAGCGGCTGCCAGCTTCAGGGGCACGGATGCAAGCACATACATAACGGTTACTTTGGCAGATTGAATAAATTTCGGGTCCGCCGTAAAAATCCGCTCATAATTGCGGGACCCGATCCATTGCATCGGCTGCATCAAAGTGTAGTCGGTAAACGAATAGTACAGCGATAAGAATAACGGATACGCCGTCAGCGCCAGAAACCCGATCAGCCAGGGCGCAATAAACAAATAGCCCGCAAGCGGAGCGTTCCATCTGCTGCGAAAGTAGGAGCTTTTTTTCGGCAATGGAGCGGCTTCGGCTAAAGTCGTTGTGGAACGGTTCATCTGTGGTCACCTCTTGTGGTCAATTTGGATAACTCAAGTATATAATTGGCCCACACCCGGCTAAATGAGGGGAATGCTCGAATTCTTTCAAAATATAACGGTAATTCCAGAGAACAAAATAGTCCGGAATAAAGCCCGGGACATGGACGTCCCGGGCTTCCGTTCAACTATAGAATTTATATGCCTTATTCTATAAATAATCCTTCTATTTCTCGTAGGATTGCGCTGCTTCCTTAAGCTGCTTATAAGCTGCTTCCGGCGTGGATTTCCCGAAGCTGAGCTGGTCACGGACAAGCACCCAGTCTTTATCCACGAAGTTCGTCCAGCCTCCGGCTCCGGCCGACCAGGTCTGGCCATCCGGCTCAGTAGCACGAAGGAGCCCTAATCCTACTTTATCCAGTTCACTCATGTTCGCTTCCAGAAGGGCGGCATTGTCCTTATTGGCCGGCAGGCCGCGGAAGGTTTGGGTGACTTGAGCTGCCTCCGGATCATTCACGAACCAGTTGATGAATTTCTTGGCTTCTTCTGCATGCTTGGAATTCTTGGAAACGGCCAGGAACATGGACGGCTTCAGCCAGCCTCCGGCTTCTTCGGCACGCGGCATCGTTACAAGGGCGTAAGCCCCCGGTTTAATACTGTCCCAAGTTCCCAGGTTGTTGGAGAAGCTGTACCGGAACAGGACTTTCCCTGCTGCCAGCAGGTCCATTTGCGGATCATTCTCCTTATCGGATGCATTCACATCCGCCGGAGGAACCAGGCCTTCTGTACGCAGTTCTTCAAATTTCCGGGTCCATTCCAGGTACGTGGCTTCATCCACATTGAAATGACCGTCATCCGTGATAACCTGCCCTTTCCCCCTGGCGTATTGGTAAGCCGAATACATGAAGTAGTTCCCCGCATAGTCCAGGGTGAAATACTGGCCGTCCGGCAGCTTTGCTTGGGATTCCTTGGCTAAGGCGAAGAAATCATCCCAGGTCCAGCCATTGGCCGGATTGGCAATCCCCAGCTTATCCATAGCGGCTTTATCATAAACCATACCGAAGGCTACTGAGCCCAGCGGAACGGCATACTGTTTGCCGTCCAGCTGGCCGCCGGCCAGCAGCTTCTCATCGAATTTGCTGACATCCACCTCTGGCGCCAATTCAGTGAGTTGCTTGCGGGCCATCCAGTCCGGCATCCAGCCCGGATCGAGCTGCACGATATCCGGAGCGTTATTAGCCGCAGCCTGGGTAGATAATTTGTCCAGATATCCGTCCATCCCGGAATACTCCGGCTCAAACGTTACATTCGGATTATTCTTCGTGTACAAGTCCAGCGCAGCCAAGGTTGCCTCGTGGCGCGGCTGGGAGCCCCACCACATAATCCGGAGTTTGACAGGTTCCCCGCTGCTAGGAGCTGTAGTTGCCGCAGCATCAGTACTGGCAGGTGCCGCAGTAGCAGCTCCTGCATTGTTTGCTCCATTCCCTCCGCCGCCGCAGGCAGCCAGTGTACCCAATATAGCTGTCATGGCCAACATCGAAAGAGAACGCTTCCATTTCAACATCTTTAACCCTCCTGTATAAATCTGTATTCTCTTACTACATTGTTATAGTAACAATTAGGATTTGAAGTTCATATAAGAGCAATGCACGAATTATTATAAAATCTCCCGGAAATGCAGTCTGCGTGCACACAAAAACACCTCCAAGGCTGTCCCCCATCCTAGCGATAGGGACCAGTTTTGAAGGTGCTATCCGGCCGGTCTTCACGCAACGGACCGGATGATCGTCAAGCAAGCAGAACCTGCGGCTATTTCGATGCCTCCATAACCTGTCCCGCCAAAGCCAGCAGTTCCTCCTTGTTCAGATGCCCGCGGTCTTCCCGGATAATATAATTGACATGTGTTTTTGCATTCATCCATACAACCGACTTGTGCTCCTGCTTATCGTTAGCTGTATATATCACCTCTTGCCCGCCGACTTTCAGCTTCTCCGACTGCGGCTGTACCGGCTCCGATTCAACCGCCTTCCCTGCAGCCCCTGCGGGCTCGGCATTGATGGAAAGAACTCCTGTAATCCCATTGACCGGAGCGGCCATCGTATAGATTAGCTCTATGGAAGTACGCTTCTCCTGCAGCTTCTTAACATATATTTTCTTGCCGGATGCCTTCCCCTCAGCAATTACCTGGTTGAACATCTGCTTCTGTTCGGAAGATGTTTGATAAGGTGCAATTCTTGCCAGAGTAAAGTTGTAGCCATCCGGCAGCTGGTTCAGCTCCAGACGCATTGCGGTCTTCCCTGCTGCATACTTCTTGACGTATTCATCATAATTTCTGAACATTAGCGAATACGAGTTACTCGCATAGGACGAGCCGATGGAACTGGCCTGGTATTCCTTGTCATTAATGTACACATACCTGATCTCCCCGGGCAGATAAGTACCGCTTAACGCTTTCTTCTGCTGGTCCAGGAGACTCTTGAATTTCTTCAGCTCCTGCTCCGCTTTCGCCTTGGCTTCCTCCTGACTGACTTGCGCCATATATTTAGTGTCCGCCTGGATGGCAGGCAAAGCTGCTGCGGATTGAAGCCTGGAAGGGTCAGCAAATGCCTGTCCGGAAGCCCCGTACCCTATACCCAGCAACAGCGCTGCACTCGTCATAGCCATGATTGTTTTTCTGTAATTCATTAAGATTCCACCTTTCTCTATTTGCAAATACTTAATTCATCATACCGGCAGCAATATGGATAATGTCATCTTTGGTTAATGTGGTATTCTCCGGTGGGGCAGTCACATCATAGATCATCCGCGTTTCCGGATCAGCCCAGATAAGTCTATACTTATAGCCTATTTTGAAATCTTCGTTATTGGAGGGTTCAAGATAAATCAGCTGCTTTCCGTTGACATGAATGGTCTCTACGTTTGTAGTTTTGGTCCACATCAGAGTTTCTACAGGTCCGGTATTCTGCTTCATACGTTTGGCGCTAATTCTTACCTTACTTTCACCATTCTTATACTCCAATGCAGCGGAATCAAAAGTAATGTTATCCGCAGGCTCCCGTCTCCAGGTCACCCGGAAGCCGCCCTCAAGCTCAATTCCGCCGGACAGGGCAAGCAGGTTTTCCTCATCAATCTGTTTGAACGAGGGGGAAACATACGCCTGGTCAAAAGCATACCCCTCCGGCATATATTCCGGCTGCTTCAAACTCGGAGCGGTGTGCTTCTCTGCACTGGTCACATAGCTGGAATAGTCAGTAAATATCATCAGCGGGCTAAATATGCCAATCTGAGAACGTCCGTCCCCGCCTTCATGTCTTAATACGAATGTAGCGTATTCTCCGGGAAGCAATAATTTCTCGATCGCCTCGTAGCCTTCCTTATATTTGGCACTCATCAGCTCATCTTCTTTACTAGGCTCCGCCTGGGGAAGATCAGGCCCGGGGGTTAAAGGCATTTTCATTATTTCTATCGTTCCGCCTTCCTCCGTCGCCTGAAGCGGCTCATAGGGCTGCACTTCATATTGGAATTTGGCTGCCTGCCGGGGAACGGAGGAATACAGGGAATAGCCGCCTCCTAGTAAGACAATCAGGATTAGCGCTGCTGCCCAGCCTCTAACCGGAATCCGTAATATCCGTTTACGGCTGCGCTTTATCCCGGTTACCGTCTCTATCCTCTGCATAATCTCAGGAGCGTCCCCATCATGCAGCGATGCCTGCGGATCAGCAGTAAGGCGTACCTTACCGAACCCGATGGCTTCCATCACAGGGTCATGGACATCAACGGGCGGAAATTCAGCAGAACGATCTCCATCTTTTACAAACTGCTCTTCTGAGGTCAATTCGCCCTTGCCCATAGTTGTTTCTCCCTTCGCTCGATAGCTTTTTTAAGCTTGCCTCTTGTCCGTTCATATCTTTTGCGTACCGTAGCTGTGCTGACACCCAGAATCTCTCCGATTTCCGCAAAGGATTTATCTTCAAAAATACGCAGAATCAATAAATTCCGGTCTTCCATATTAAGCTGCTCCAAAGCGGCTGAGACCGGCTCACTGAACAGGCGGTTCTCTACCGTTTGTTCGGCGCTCTTCACCGTAACCTCCTGCCTGAGCAGTTTCCGCAGCTGATGCTGAAATTTCTGCCGGCGCAGCTGGTTTAAGCAATGATGATAAGCGACCTTGTAGAGCCATGAGACGAAATCCGCCTGCGGCTTGAACTGGCCGATATTCTGATAAGCCTTAATCAGGACATCCTGCACTGCATCCTCGGCCTCTTCTTTGTTGTTCAGCAAGCGGAAGCAGTATAGGTAAATGCGCTGCTGGTACAGCCTGATAATATCCGAAAAAAGGGAAGCTTCCCCAGCCTGTATCCGCCTGATCTTCTCTTGAGTAGAGTCCACGTTTGTCTCCTTTCTGCTAATTAATATAGATATAACACTTGAGGAGTCCGTTGCGTGACATTTTTTTCCGCTTATTTCTAAAAAAAGAGACCAACAGATAGGCTCTGTTGATCTCTTTATGTAAAAACCATGCGTTACAACTCGCGTTCCAGCCATAGCACCACACGGGTGCCTCCCCGGTTCCCCGGGCCATCGGCCGGTTATCCGTCCATTCTTTCGGACAATGGCTGCGGCCGCCGAAGCTTAGCCCGGAAATGTTGTACGTTTTGCAACTCGGGCTCCTGGCTAGCGGGGGTTTCGGCCGGATTGTTGTACGAAATACAGGAATTTTCCTGACAAGCCGCTTGGAGGAGGAGAAATGCTGTATTTCGGAGACAATTTCATAATTCCAAACCCTTGCTGGGAGCGGTTTTTTTGAGC
>NZ_JUEI01000113.1:0-14792 GCF_000802655.2 Paenibacillus sp. IHB B 3415
CTGCGGCGCTGCGGCGCTGCAGCAGGCCGCGCACGCTGTCCGCGGTGAGCGGTGCCACCTCCTCGGCCAGCAGCTTGAAGCCCTCGTCCTCCTGCTGCACCTTGGCGCGCAGGGCCAGCAGCGCGCCCTTCTCGATCAGGCCGCGGCTGCGTTTCCACACCTCAGGGAAGAGTACGACCTCGCAGCGCTCGATCTGGTCTTCCCATTCGACAAAGGCCATCGCCTTGCCGGCCTTTGTCGTAATTTCCTTAAGCGACACGACCATGCCGGCCGTCACCGTCATACTCTCGTCTGCCATTTCGCCAAGGTCCATCAGCTTCTGCATCCCCGGCTCCTCCAGCAGGGCCGCGCTGTCGTCCAGCGGATGGCCGGACAGGTACAGGCCCAGCAGCTCACGCTCCAGCTCCAGCTGCTGGGTCACGGAGAATTTCGGGATATCCGGATAACGGATTTCCCAGTTCGGCGTCTCAATCAGATCATCGAACAGCTGGATCTGCAGCTCATCGCGCTCCTTGCGCCACTTCGCTGCCGCATCGACTGTCTCATCCAGCATAGCCAGCAGCTGGGCCCGGTGGCCGGGAAGCCGGTCGAAAGCGCCTGTCTGCAGCAGCGATTCAATCACGCGCTTGTTGCAGACGCGCAGATCGACACGGCGGCAGAAATCAAGCAGGCTGTCGAACGGACGCTCCTTGCGGACCACCATGATATTCTCCACCGCCAGCGTCCCGACATTCTTAACCGCAGCCAGTCCGAAGCGGATATGCCCGCTGCCTTCGCCGGGTACAGGGGTGAACAGCACGCCGCTCTCGTTAACATCGGGCGGCAGCACGCCGACCCCGCTGCGGCGGCATTCCAGCACATACTCTGCCACCTTGCGGTGGGTTCCCATGACAGCGGTCAGCATTGCTGCCATGAACTGCACAGGATAATGCGCCTTGAGATAAGCAGTCTGGAACGCCAGTACGCCATAGGCGGCAGCATGGGCACGCGGGAAGCCGTAGTTGGCAAACCGCACGATCATGTCATACACCTCATTGGCATCTGCCTCCTGATAGCCCTGCTTCAGACTGCCCTCCACAAAGTGGCTGCGTTCCTTGTCCAGCGTCTCCCGTTTCTTCTTGGACACCGCACGGCGCAGCAGATCCGCTTCGCCAAGCGAGAACCCCGCCATCAAGGAGGCAATCTGCATGATCTGCTCCTGATAGACTATGATCCCATAGGTATCAGCCAGAATCGGCTTCAAATCTGCATGAGGATATACGACCTCGAACTCCCCGTGCTTGCCCCCGATGAATTTCGGAATAAATTCCATCGGACCCGGACGGTACAGAGCCACCACGGAGACAATATCCTCAAAACCGCTGGGCTTCAGATCCTTCAGCACCCGCCGTACGCCTGCTGACTCCAGCTGGAATACGCCTGTGGTCTCACCTGCCCCCAGCATCTCATAAGTCAGCGGATCATGATCTGGGATGAAGCGGAAATCAGGGACGCTGCCGGTCATTTCCTTCACCCAGTTCATGCAGCGTTCAATAATCGACAGGGTCCGCAGCCCCAGGAAGTCCATCTTCAGCAGGCCTACACTCTCCAGATGCTCCATGGAATACTGGGTCAGCGCTGTACTCTCACTGCCGGCCTGGAGCGGAACAGCATCGGTCAGCGGCCCCTTGGAGATGATCACTCCGGCAGCATGCGTTGAAGCATGACGCGGCATACCTTCTACCTTCATCGCCATGTCGAGCAGCCCTCTGGTCTTCGGATTGGCATCATATAATGCCTTCAGCTCAGGCGTGCTCTCCAGCGCCCGGGTGATGCTGATGCCGAGCTGGCCCGGAATCAGCTTCGCCGCCTTGTCCACCTCGTTATACGGCAGATTCAGCGCACGGCCTACATCCCGTACAGCTGCTCTTGCTGCCATGGTTCCGAAGGTGATGATCTGCGCCACATGCTCCTTGCCGTATTTGTCCACCACATAGGCAATAACCTCATCACGGCGTTCGTCACTGAAGTCAATATCAATATCGGGCATCGTAATCCGCTCCGGATTCAGGAAACGCTCGAAGAGCAGATTGTATTTCAGCGGATCTACATCCGTAATCTTCAGCGTATATGCTGTAAGACTGCCTGCTGAGGAACCACGGCCCGGGCCGGTAACAATACCATTCCGGTGGCAAAAAGCGATGAAATCCCAGACAATCAGGAAATAATCGCTGAACCCCATGCTCTCAATGACGCCCAGCTCATAGGCCAGCCGTTTCTCGGCCGTTTCCTTCTGCTCCGGAGATGCCCACAGCGGCGTATCCGCGTAGCGCTCCTCCAGCCCGCTGCGGCACAGCTCACGCAAATAAGCGGCGGCATCCAGCCCTTCCGGCAGAGGGGAATACTCCGGCAGAATATGATTGCCGAATGTCAGCTCCAGATTGCAGGCTTCTGCAATCCGCAGCGTGTTCTCCAGCGCCTGCGGCACATGCGGGAACAGCGAGGCCATCTGCTCGCCGCTCTTGAAGAACAGCTGATCCGTGCCGATCTTCAGGCGGTCCTCATCATCCACAGATTTGCCTGTGCCGATACAGATCAGCACATCCTGAACCTCGGCATCTTCCTTGTCCATATAATGCACGTCATTCGTAGCCACCAGGGGAATATCCAGCTCGGCAGCAAGCTGAATCAGCTTCGGATTCACCCGCTTCTGTTCAGGCATACCATGATCCTGCAGCTCCAGGTAGAAGTCCGCGCCAAAAATCTCCTTGTAACGCAGCGCCGCCTTGCGCGCTTCCTCCTCACGCCCGTGCAGCAGATGCTGCGGCACCTCTCCGCCAAGACAGGCGCTGAGGCAGATGATGCCCTCGGCATGCGCCGCCAGTGCTTCCATATCAATCCGCGGCTTGTAATGCTGGCCCTCCAGATGGCCGATGGAGATCAGCTTCATCAGGTTCCGGTAGCCGATCTCGTTCTTCACCAGCAGAATCAAGTGATAGATCGGCTGATCCTTGCGGCTGCCCCGCTCACGGCGCGAGCCTGCGGTCAAATAAGCTTCACAGCCGATAATCGGCTTGATGCCGTTCTCCTGGCAAGCTTTATAGAAAGGGATAGCCCCGTACATCACTCCATGATCCGTCAGCGCCAGCGATTTCATGCCGTATTCGCCGGCCCGGCGCACCAGATCCGTAATGCGCGCCGCCCCGTCCAGTAAACTGTATTCGCTGTGCACATGCAAATGCACGAAAGGGCTCATTATCCCCACTTCCCTTCAGTTCCAAAATCAAAACATAAGATGAAACTATTTTATCATATTAGAGGGGGAACCGCCCATAGAATGGATTAAGAGCATAAGGACAGGCAGCGGATAAGTAATTGCCTGGACCGGGAAGGAGCCTTATGATGAATATTTTCCTGAGCAAAGCCGTCCTCGACTTCTTCATCGCCTTCGGCATTGTATTGGGCGGTTCCCTGCTGGGCGGGATCGGAGCCGTGGTCTCCCTGCAGCCGCCTACGCACACCATGCTGGATATCGCCGACCGGATCAAAATCTGGGCACTGGCCGCCGCCGTCGGCGGAACGATCGACCCGATGCGGGTCATTGAGAGCAACATGCTGGGAGGCAACCTCTCCCCCGCCATCAAGCAGATTCTCTATCTGGTCTTCGCCTTTCTGGGCGCTCATATGGGCAGTGAGCTAGTCAAATGGGTGTGCGGCAAGTAGAAACGGCCAAGCCGTCCTGAAATCAAGCCAATGCTTCCGAAGCAGCGATACTACGTATCGCTTTCAGGTTCCGTTTCAGAGAAATAGAAGGATAATGGAGCGCTGAGCAGATACATTCTTATAATAAAGGGGTGATGGACCATGCGCCTGCCGCCGTTTCACCGCTACCGGCGTTTCTCGCAGATTGCTGCCGTTTTTGTGCTGGGAATGATTGTGGGCGCCGTGGTATATAATGCCATTTATCACATGGGGTACAACGTGCTCTGGCTAAGCAATCAGGAACTCCGGATACAGATCGAGGAATACCGCAATGACATTGACACGCTCAAAAAATACAACAATACCTCCACCGTAATCCGGGAGATTAAGGTCCGCACCGAGGACAGCAAAGTTAAGGAAGGCACCGCTGTGCTGGACACGGTGACTGTCAAGGAAATCCTCAGGAAGCTGGTCAGCGATCTGGAGCCGATGCGCGGGCGCAGCATGTTTGAAATCGATTCCGACGGGAAGCTGGCACGCCTGCTGCTGGACGGCAAAATCTACATTGTACGCGAGAAGGAATACACTGTCAGAATCCGCACTATGCTCGTTATGGAGGGTGTGCTGCAAATCTGGGTGGAGATCGGTCCTTATAAGCGCACCTGAGTCATAATCATGGTACAATAGTGGGCAAATCATAGAATGGTAGAGTATAGGCCGAAGCACCGTTTCCCACCTTCCATTAAGGAGCTGTCTGTCCATGATTATGCTCATCAAGTATCTGCTGTTTGTTCTGCTGGTCGTCTTTATGATCAGTGCCGCTATGTACAGTTTCTCCTCCCGGAGGGCCGCAGACCCGCTCATCAAAGGGCTGAAGCGTTCGATTATGAACGTGCTGCTCGGCGCAATGCTGGTAACGCTCTCATTGATGTCGATGTTCATCTTCCGCGGCTCAACGCTTAATGTCGTCATTGAAGCAGCTTTTCTGCTGCTGGGTATCTTCAACATCTTCTCGGGGCTGCGCAGCCACGGGTACTACAGCCGGCTCCGCAGCGGGAGCGGGAGCTAAGTGTTCACGGTGTCCGAACCGGTATCTGAATGGGAATTTGAATCCGGCTATTAATCGGTATTTGAATCGGTATTTATCTTTGAATCGCTAGCTAATTCGCTGCATCTCCCCCACCCGGCTCTCCGGTAGAACTATGCGAAGTGGAAATTGTACACTTATTTCTGGCCAAGCCCTACCTTTCAGGGGAGCAGTTGGAAAAAAGGCACTTATTTCGTCCGCTTTCCTCCCCTGATGCAGATTCCGGCGGATTAGTTGTCCTTTTTCCACTTATTGTTCCAAAATCGGGGAGTTCGGGACAATTAGATGCCCTTTTTCCACTTGCTGCCCGCTGCTCATAATAGAGACCTATCCACTCAGTGTCCATGTGATCAGATGTCCAGTCCGTCGCCCACATAGTATTCAGCTTTCCAGCTTTTCAGCCGTTCAGCTTCTTAGCCTTACAGCCATTAATCCAACCAGCTATTCTATGGCTTGCCGCAATTCCCCGATTAGTCTTTTATGCCAAATAGACCAGGTTACCCTCCCGGTTACTACAGGATAGCCTGGTCTATTTAGACTGTATTCGATTCTGATTCATCTGTATTCGTTTATATTCGGTTCTGACTGGTTTCTGATTCGTCTGCACTTGCCTGTATTATTCGTTCTGTATTCATTTTCTGTGCGAAGACTGATGTATGCCTACACTATTGCTAAATGTATATATTTGAGCGATTTAGCCGTGGTCAATCGACTGCAGCATCAGGACGGCCTTGGCCACAATGGTCTCCATATGGCTGATCTCAATCTCCAGCTTGCAGGTACGGCGGCTGATCTCCAGCAGCTTCGGCATGACGATAATGGAATGCTCGATTTGCACCGGGCGGATGAAATAGGTGGACATGTTATCCAGCACATAGTCATTGCCGGTGATGTCCTTGGCCGCCTTGAACGCGGAAAGGGTCATCAGCGTGGACAATATCCCTTCCGAAATCGTCCCCAGATCCGTTGCCATCTGAGGTGTGATGAAGCCATGGAAGAACAGCTTGCCCTCCTCATCGCGCTCATCGGCAAAACCGTTCCAGATCAGATGATCGAAGGTCTCCCCGAGCTGCGGCTGGTTGCTGGCATCACGCAGACTCTGCAGCACTTCCCTGCGGGTCAGCGAGCCGACCAGCTTGCGGTTGCGGTCCACGATCGGCAGGAAGTCGATCCCTTCCCACATCATAATCTGCGCCGCCGAAGCCAGCGAGGTCTGCAGTGCGGCGGTCACCGGGCTGCGGATCATGGCCTTCTCGATGCTCTGCCCTTCTGCGAGATCCTCCACATCGCGGCGGCCCACGATGCCGATGACCCGGTTCCACTCATCGGTCACCGGGAAGCGCTGCTCGCCGCTCGATAGGGACAATTCGCGTAATTCGCCGACTGTGCTGGAGATTTTGAGCGTATTCAGGCGCGGCTTGCCCTCCACAATATCTTCCACCAGCATAATCTTCTTCTTAATCAGCCGGTCAAAAATCGCCCGGTTAATCATCGAAGCTACTGTAAACGTATCATGCCGGGATGAAATCACCGGCAGGTCCAGTTCATCCGCCAGCGCCTTCACCTCGCGGCTGGTACCGAAGCCCCCGGTTACTAGCACCCCTGCACCCTGCTCCAGTGCAAGTGAATGCACATCATCACGGTTACCCACGATCAGCAGGCTGTCGGCATCGATATAACGGATCATGGCATCTACTTTCATCGCGCCGATCACATATTTATGAAGATGTTTGTTCAGACCTTCCGCTCCGCCGAGGACATGTCCCTCGACAATGTCGACCACATCTCCAAACGTAAGCTGATCAGAAATATTGCGCGGCTTTTTTTCTACCCGGACCGTACCGATCCGCTCCTTGGTAATGACGATTCCCAGGTTCTCCGCTTCCTTCACCGCACGGTAAGCTGTACCTTCACTGACGCCCATTTCCTTGGCCAGCTTGCGGACGGAAATCTTCGTTCCCACCTTCAGACTTTCAATATGCTGCAGCAGTTGTTCATGCTTTGTAATGTTATCACCTTGACCTTCCAACTGTTACACCCCCATACCCCGATCTGTACTATTCTGTACCCATTATAACGCTGGTTACAGCGGAGTACAACAGAACGGGTATGCTTCTTTCAAGAGATATGTCAGCTGTATGACAAGCGATACCAGAGGCAATTAAGGGACAGCCGCACTTATGCCAACACACACATAATGCATGCATGAGTACAGCCTTGAATATAGCTATAACACATCATTTTACAAGGCATAAATACACTGTACATCCGCACATCCACACAACCGCAAACACAGCTCACCCCCAGTCCGCAGCATTCGCGAAACAGGGGGTGAGCTGCTGCAGCTTGTCTAAAGGCCGCGGCCAAATTCTATAATCTCTGGGATACCCGGGTTTCTTCGTCCCACTGGCCCTGCCACTGCTCCAGCTTAACCTTGCGGACCGCCTCCAGGCGTTTCTGCTTCTCTTCATCCACTCCGATAATAAAGTGCAGGTGCGAGGCAATCACCAGGAAGGCAAACGCACACCAGACAATACCGAAGCCCAGCACCCAGCCGGGACCATTCTGAAAAGACAGCTTCGGCAGCGCGTACAGCAGCATCGCCAGAGCCGCCAGCAGATACACGGAATGCTTGAATTTGTTTCTTTTTTTCATTGTCGAACCGCTCCTTCGTTCTAAAGGGTTGTCAGGCTGAATCTGAATCTATATCTCTACTCTATGAACTTCAGGTCCGGATTATGAGACAAGTTGCTAATTTTTCATCTTGCTGATTTCGCTGCCTCCTGGTTTAGTCTAGCCCGAATGCCGGGGGTGTGAGATGATGGAGCCATGAAGAGGAGGGATTTACATTGAATAACATTTGGGGCCAGTCCGAGTACATAATCCGCAAAAAGGTATTCTCCGTCATGGGGGCAAAGCTGCATATTTACAACAGTTCGGAGGAGCTGGTGCTCTTTTCGCAAATGAAGGCGTTCAAACTGAAAGAGGATATCGCCCTGTACACGGACGAGAGCATGGAGAGAGAGCTGCTGCGCATTAAAGCCCGCAAAATGATAGATCTCAGCGCCACCTATGATGTCTATGATTCGGAGACCGGGGAATCTCTGGGCGCACTCCGCCGCAAAGGCCTGAAGTCCCTCTTCAAAGATGAATGGGTGATTCTGGACACCGGCGATAACGAGATCGGATTCATTAAAGAGGACAGTGTGTTCATGGCGCTGCTGCGGCGTGTCATTACTCTAATTCCGCAAAAATATAATGTGGAGATCGGCGGCATGGTCATCCCGGCCTTCCGGCAGAACTTCAACCCTTTTGTCACCAAAATCATCGCAGACTTCTCCGAGGACCGCAAAGGTGTGCTCGACAGACGTATTGGCGTAGCTGCCGCGGTTCTGCTCTGTGCCATTGAAGGCAAACAGGATTAGAAATAACCGGCCTTAGCATCAAAAAGAGGGTGATTCCGGAGCCAAATGGCCCTGAAATCACCCTCCTGCTATTATCAGGAGGAATCCCCTTCTATAGCACTTAATGTTGTCCGCCGTACATTTGGGACAGGCTGTCGGTGATGATTTTGTTCACATCCTCGATCACTACACTAAGGCGGCGCTCTGCATCGAACAGGCGGCGGATGCCGAGATTCAGGTTAAGCACCTCGAACAGCTTCTCCATCTTCTCCATCTCCTCCTGCGGAGGCATCTCTCCGCTCATCATCCGCTGCTGCAGCTCGATTTGGCTCTGACGGAAATTGTCGAGCATCAGCTTGCTCTCCGGATCTGCTTCGATCACTTTCATCGCGCTGGTGATATCCGATACCTCGGTGCTGTCTTTAATGGCTCTCGCCAGTTCATGTGCCTTGTCAATTACGTTCATTATAAATCCTCCTAAAAGTTTTGTGAGCATCTGCTTCCCTGAGTCTTCTTCGCAAAACTCGCATCGGAAGCATACGCTTAAGTTTTGTGAGCTACACTTCCTGAGTTACTTCGTACAAAACTCGCTTCGAAAGCATACGCTTAAGTTTTGTGTATCCGCCCAAATTTCGCGGTCACGTTATTTCCCCTCCAGCGGCCAGACTTCTGTCTGTGCGCCTGCACCTGCGGCCTGCACCTGTACTCCACCTGCTTAACGGGTTCACCGCCGCCCGACATTTAATCCGTCCGGCACGGCTTTTTAAAGAATAGGTCAATCACCAAGGGTCAGATGTCTCCATATGATGAATGATATGTAACCCTTAAGATTCATATTGCCGGCATCATGCTGCCTACCGGAAGGAGATCCACGATGTCCCAACTCAAGATCCCGGTCCAAACGGTCCACTCGGGCATCCTG
This sequence comes from Paenibacillus sp. IHB B 3415, assembly GCF_000802655.2. Lineage (NCBI taxonomy): Bacteria > Bacillati > Bacillota > Bacilli > Caryophanales > Paenibacillaceae > Paenibacillus > Paenibacillus sp. IHB B 3415. The sequence goes on from NZ_JUEI01000113.1 coordinate 9,095, forward strand.
CAGGAAAACGCTGTAATGCTAGGCGACAAATCCATGAAGAGGCTCAAAATACCGGCGCACGGAACAATCCAGCTTACCTTCGGCTCTTTCCGGCAGGAGGTTACCGTTATTCCGGTTCCCAAATCCGACAGCCTGCGCGTAAGCGAAGGGCTGGCGCGGCGGCTGGGCTTAAGGCAGCGCCTCAAGCTTAACGCTTCCTATAGTTCAGGCAGCCGCAATCTGCGGCTGGGGCCGCTGATTGGAGTTCTGGTGAGCCGGGACCATCCCGAGCATCCCGACAGAGTGTTCGGCCAGATCACGATGTTCTGCCGGGAACTGACCAATGCCTGCCATGCACAGGGCGCCTATGTATATTTCTTTACCCCGGAAGCGCTGGAAACGCGCAGCACTACCATCCAGGGCTGGGTATACGATGAGGGCTGGCGGAAGCTGAGTCTTCCTGTGGCCGATGTGATCAACAATCGGCTGACGACGCGAAAGGTAGAGAACAAACCTAGCGTACAGCATTTTTTGGCGGATGTAAAATCCCGCTACGGAACTCATTTTTTCAATGAAAAGTTCCTTGACAAGACAGAGGTATTCGAAGCGCTGGCGCAAGATCCCGCCCTACAGCGGTATTTGCCGGAGTCGCATGCCCTGAACGGCTTCGCCGTATTGAAAAGAATGTGCAGCAATTATCCCAGTGTGTTCCTGAAACCTGTACGCGGCAGCCTTGGCAAAGGCATTCTGCGCATCTCCAAAGAAGACGGCGGCGGCTACCGGCTGTTGTCAACAACACCGCTGGGGACACGCAAGCAGAGCTATCCCAGTCTGGCGAAGCTTTATGGGTCCATTGCCCCGAAGATGAAAACGACCCGCTACCAGATTCAGCAGGGATTGCCCCTGATGGAGCTTGGACGGCGGCCGGTGGACTTCCGGGCACTCGTACAGAAGAACGGCACCGGCAAATGGGGTGTCACCTCCATTGTGGCCCGGACCGCCGGAAGTAATCACTTTGTCTCTAATCTCGCCCGGGGCGGGACGCTCAGTACGGTCCGGGAAGCCATCGGCAAAAGCAATCTCCCGCCCGGGGCGAAGGAAAGCTCCCAGGTTCAGCTTCCCCGGGCAGCACTGGCAATCGCCAGAGGCGTAGAGACGTATATCCCCGCGCATTTCGGGGAGCTGGGCATCGACCTTGCGCTGGACCAGTCCGGCAGAATCTGGCTGCTGGAGGTCAACTCCAAGCCGTCCAAGAATGACAACACGCCGCTGAACGACCAGAAGATCAGACCCTCCGTCAAACAAATGATTCTATACTGCCGCTATCTGGCCGGGTTATAAGGAGGACATCATGACAGAAACAGCAATGGGGTTCCTTGGCATAATGACAGACCGCCGCCACGGGAATCCTCCCATCGCAGAGCCGGAGTTCTGCAGTCATCTATGCCGGGCGGCCCCGCTGTATGATCTGAAAGTCCTTGTTTTTCATCCGGAGGGTGTTGCGAAGGATGGCGCTTCAGTCAGCGGATATCTCTGGCAAGGCGGACAATGGGTGCCTGCCCAGGCGCCTCCGCCTGACATCCTGTATAACCGCTGCTTCTACCGGACTCCGGAGGAGAAGCAATCTGCAGCTGCCGCCTTGGCTGTATTATCCCGGTCGCTTCCCTGGTCACGCGGACTGCCGGATAAATGGGGCGTATACGAGATTCTGCGGCGCAGCCGCGCAGCCGCTGCCCTGTTGCCAGAAACGCTGGTCTACAGCGGACGGAAGGCGCTCGGCAACCTGCTGGCCGAAAGGGAATACGGTGTGTTCCTGAAACCCAAAACCGGCTCCCACGGCAAACGCACCCTGCATGCAGTACTCCTCGGCAAACGCGAAGGCGGCGGAGTGAGTGTGCGGGGAAGAGACCGGATGAATGAACCTTTTCAATATGTTTTCGGTACGCTGGACGAAGGTCTGAACTGGATCCACCGCTTCATCGGCCAGCACCGCTATATCATACAGCCTTATCTGCATCTCACCGGCAGCGGGGGACAGCCGTTCGATGTGCGTGTGCTGATGCAAAAGAACGGCACCGGCGCATGGACCCTGACCGGCATGGCCGTTCGTCTGGGCGGCCGGGGATCTCTTACCTCGAATCTCCACGGCGGGGGAACTGCGGTTCCCGCTCTGCCCTTCCTGCTTGCCGAATACGGCGCAGCAGGCCGGGACCTGTATCAGGAGCTGATCTCAGCCGCCGCACTCCTGCCTCCCCTGCTGGAAGAATCCTGCGGGAGACTGGGAGAGCTCGGTCTTGATTTCGGCATCGATGCCGGAGGAAGACTGTATCTGCTTGAAGCTAATTCCAAACCAGGGCGCACGGTGTTCCGGCTGACGGGCGACCGCCGGGCTGCTAGGCTCGCCGCTGAGAATCCGCTGCGCTATGCGCGTCATCTGCTGCTTGCACCCTGGCAGCAAACCACAAGCTGCTTCAAAGGCAGTTCCGTTCAACGGGAGAATGATATCAATGGTTCCTAAGGAGGATTCATAAATGGGTCTCACTTTTTGCAATGTGCATTTCACCAAGCAGCCCCAACGAGTGGTCTATGTCTCGGGTGAACTGATGAAAAGCCTGAAATTATCCGGCAAGAAAAACATCCGCCTGCGCCTTGGGAAGGATGCCATACCGGCGATGATCAAGCCGATCAAACGCGCCGGCAAGCATCTCTTCCTGGCCTCGGGAGTGAAGAGCGCAATCAAGATTCCGAAATCAGGCGGCATTTATTTGCGCAACCTGCAGAATGATGAGGTCCAGCTCGGACCGCTGGTCGGTGTACTCTCCGACGGGCCCGCCTCCGCGGCACAGCCTTTCGGCTCCCGTACCGGCTTCATCAAGCAGCTGCTGCGCGAAGGCAGCAACAAATGCTATATCTTCGCCTTCATGCCGCGTGACATCGACTGGCAGCAGGAGCAGATCAACGGCTATTTCCTGAGTGCAAGCGGCAAATTCGAGCGTAAAATGGTGCCGCTGCCGGATGTCGTCTACAATCGTCTGCCCAGCCGCAGAGCGGAGACTTCCCCATACATCAACCAGCTGCGCGAGCGTTTCGGACGCAAGAAGATTCCTTATTTCAACTGGAGCTTTTTCAATAAATCGGATGTATACCGTCTGCTGGAGAATGACGGTGCCGCCAACCGCTTCGTGCCTGAAACACACAGCAACCCCAGCACTGAACAGATGCGCGATATGCTGGACCGCCACCACTTTGTCTATTACAAACCTTCCGCAGGCAGTCTTGGACACGGCATTTACCGCCTGACCTACCTGCCGAAGAAGGGGTACTTCGCCCGTTACCGTAAGAGCGGCAAGAATGTGCTGCTGCGCTTCACCAGCTTCGACAGCCTGATGCGCATGCTGCGCGGCCGTCACGGACAGAGCCTGCAGAATTATGTGGTTCAGCAGGGTATCCGGCTGATTGAGATTGACGGCTGCCCGATTGATTTCCGCTTCCATATGCACAAGAACGGCAGCAACCAATGGGTAGTTGTCGGCATCGGGGCCAAGAAAGCCGGCCGGGGCAGTGTCACCACCCACCTGAAGAACGGCGGCGCCCTGCTTACACCGCAGCAGGCACTGGGCCGTGTCTTCGGCGCAAGATCGGATGAAGTGCTGCAGCGCGCCAAAACAACAGCCGTCAAGCTGGCAGAATCCCTGGAAATCCAGCACCGGCATCTGCTCGGTGAGATTGGATTTGATCTCGGGATTGACCAGGATGAGGATATCTGGATGTTCGAGGCCAATGCCAAACCGGGACGCTCTATCTTCCGCCACCCCTCCCTGCGCGCTGAGGGCAAAGCTTCCATTGAGCACATCCTGGAGCATTGTCTGTATCTCAGCAAATTCCGCAGGAGGGATGACTTGTGAACAGCCGTATCCCAGACCCCGGCAAGCCTGTTATCGCCATCCTGACAACCAGTGACCGGCTGAAGCAGTTTCGCGGCAACCGCAAGAACTTCCGCGATATTATCCGCACCGGCAAAGAAATGGGTTATCTGGTATATGTCGTCACCGTCCGCGATCTGAAGCTGGAGGAGCGGATGGTGAACGGCTACGTCCCCTCTGCCAGCGGCAAGCTCTGGTACTCCATTCCTGTCCCGCTGCCGCAGGTGATTTATAACCGGATTCCGAACCGCGATGAAGAGGAGAAAGCACCGGTCGCCCGCAAAATAGCGGAGTGTCTGGAGCATCCTGAGATCCAGCTGTACAACCCGAGCTTTTTCAATAAATGGAATCTCTTCGAGTGGCTCAAGGAATCCAAAGCAACCTCAAAGCATGTGCCCAAGACCCGCCGCCTGCGCAGTGCAGCAACCCTGACGGCCATGCTGAAGAATCACGACAGTCTCTACCTCAAACCGGAGAACGGCAAAGCCGGTAAAGGGATTATGCGGCTGAGATACCGGATGGATGCTATGCTGCCTTACCGGCTGCAGATCCAGAGCGGCAAGAAGAACACGACCTACAAAGCCGCGTCCATCGAACGTCTGTGGGCCAGAATCGTCAGGGAAAAAGGGGTATCCCGCTATATCGTGCAGCAGGCCATTGTGCTTGCTGCGCACCACGGGCGCCCCTTCGATCTGCGTGTGCTGCTGCAGAAGAACGGCCGGGGCGCCTGGTCGGTCACCGGCATTGGCGCACGGCTGGCCGGAGCCCGCAGCATCACTACCCATGTGCCGCGCGGCGGCAGCATTGAAGAGCCCTCCAGCATGCTGGAGGGAACCTTCGGAGCAGAGCAGGCTGCGGCCATCCTGAAGAATGTCCCCACCACGGCGCTGCTGATTGCCCGGCAGATTGAACGCGCTTCGGCCACCATGCTGGGCGAGATGTCAATGGACCTCGGCGTCGATGAAGAAGGCGGGCTGTGGTTCTTCGAGGCCAATTCCCGGCCGATGAAATTCGATGAGCCGGCGATCCGCAAGCTGTCGCTGGAACGCATTTTTCAATTTGGCCAGCATCTGTCCCGCCAGACCAAGCCCTAATTAAACCCGTAAAGGAAGTGACACCATGCAGATATCCTCACTCTACGACAGCAACCCGGCGCAGTGGAATTCCAGACTATCCGGACTGCTTGAGTTCCTGAGGGAGTATGGGGAGCAGCGGATTACGCTTCGCGGCTGCAGGCAGCTGGCCCGGCTGACGCCGGAGCAGCTCGCCTTGCCGGGAGTTTCGCTGCTCGTTGCTACTGTACGGGGTCAGAACGGCCGTCAGCTCGCAGGTGTCAGCTTCGTCTCCGGCTACGGCAAGGAGGCCTGTGTAGTAGCCGTTCATCCCCTGTACCGCAAGAGGCATACCGGCACAACCCTGCTTACCGCGCAGCTGGAACGTCTTGGGCAGCTGGAATGCCATGTGGCCTGCGATAACCCGGCCAGCCTGAAAATGTGCTTCAACAGCGGGCTTGCCGCCGTAGACCTGGTTAACGGCCCTACGGGCAAACCCACGCTGCTGCTGCGGTCTCCCCGGACTGCAGCCGGACCTACTATTCTCCCACAAGAAGGTGAACTCCTGTGCCAGAGCCCGTCTTAGGCATCCTCACGCTATATCTGAATGACGCCAAACAGCTTGAGGAGAAGAGCGTGTACCGGAGGATGATTATTGAAGGCAGCCGGATTGGCCTGGATGTCTTTGTGTTTACCCCCGCAGATGTGCATGTAAGCAAGGAACAGATCCATGCGCTTGTCTAT